>NZ_JBHWYR010000002.1:0-211983 GCF_042728695.1 Bacillus sp. NPDC060175 | reverse complement strand
ATATAAAGTAAATATTTATTTAACTATTAATAAATAACACTTTCCGTTTTCTAGATTTCTCAAAAACTCATAAATAAAATCCACTTGATCTAATCCATTATAGTCAAATACGTAAAAATCATAGATTAAATATGAACACTGATTTTAAAATGCCCTTTACAAGGGGTACAGATTAAAAAAGCATCGATGTTCGATGCTTTTTCTTTTATAACATTATGTTTCTTATGCCATACTGTAAGGAGAATATAGAATAGGGGTGAAATAATGGCTGTAAATGAAAAGGTAGAGTTAGCTACATTTGCTGGTGGGTGCTTCTGGTGCATGGTTTCGCCGTTTGAAGAGATGGAAGGGATTATACAGGTTGTTTCAGGCTATACAGGTGGCCATAAAGAGGATCCAACGTATAAAGAAGTATGCTCGGAAACAACTGGGCATTATGAAGCAGTACAAATTACATTTGATGCAAATAAAATGCCGTATGAAGAGTTGTTAAATATATATTGGAGACAAATTGACCCGACTGATATAGGGGGACAATTCCACGATCGTGGACAGTCTTATGAAACGGTGATTTTTTATCATAATGAGGAACAACATAAAAAGGCAGAGGCTTCAAAAGAAGAGCTCGAGAAAAGTGGGCATTTTTCGAAGCCAATTGCGACAAAAATATTGCCGGCTGCTACGTTTTATCCAGCTGAAGAATATCATCAAGGATATCATAAGAAAAATACATTCCGTTATGAGCTATACCGTAAAGGCTCAGGTCGTGATGCCTTCATTAAAAATCATTGGCCAAAGGACAACGCTCATTTAAAAGAAAGATTAAATGAGATGCAATTTTATGTAACACAGGAAAATGGGACAGAACCGCCATTTCGAAATGAGTATTGGAATCATAAAGAAGAGGGTTTATATGTAGATATCGTTTCGGGTGAACCATTATTTACTTCTTTCGATAAATTCGATAGTGGATGTGGATGGCCGAGTTTTACGAAACCAGTTATGTCAGCTAGTGTGGAAGAAAAAATGGATGTTAGCCATAATATGACGCGTACTGAAGTGAGAAGTAAGGCAGGGGATTCACATCTTGGGCATGTATTTTCAGATGGCCCAGGACCAAATGGCCTGCGTTATTGTATTAATTCAGCAGCTCTTCGTTTTATTCCAAAAGAAAATTTAGAAAAAGAAGGATATGGTGATTTCCTAATCCTGTTTGGAAATAAAAAATAACCTCGCTAATTGCGAGGTTATTTTTTTACTTTGCTTTTTTCTTTTTAAATTTGCTTAATGCTTCATAAACGATTGGTACGATAAGGAGTGTTAACAATGTGGAACTTGTTAATCCACCGATTACTGTTACGCCAAGTCCTTTAGAAATTAAGCCGCTACCTTCAAATCCTAATGCAAGCGGGATAAGAGCCCCGATTGTTGCAATTGCAGTCATTAAGATAGGACGCAGGCGTGTTGCACCAGCTTCTAATAATGCTTCACGTGTTGATAGGCCGTCATTTTCTTTATGAATAACACGGTCAATGAGCACGATTGCGTTCGTTACAACGATACCAATTAGCATAAGAGCCCCAATCATCGCAGATACACTTAACGTTTCGCCAGAGATTAATAAGGCAACAAGTGCACCAATGATTGTGAATGGTAGCGAGAATAAAATTGCGAATGGTGCAAGGGCACCGCCAAATGTAACAACAAGAACGAAGTATACAATGGCAATCGCAGCTAACATCGCTAAGCCAAGTTGTTTGAATGATTCTTGAATATCTTGTGTAACACCGCCCATAGAAACGTCTACACCAGAAGGAAGATCCATTTTATCTACTTCTTTTTGAACAGCGGCAGATGCTTTTGAAACATCATCAGATGCTAATTTCGCACTAACCGCCGCATAAACACGGCCATCACGATGTGTTACTGTGTTAGAAGTTTCACCTTCTTTTACAGTCATAACATCTTTAACAGCAACTTCATTACCAAGCGGTGTTGTAATTTTACGATTTGTTAAATCATCGATTGTTTCATAGTTTTGTTTTTCAGTTTCTACATATACATTTATATCTTTACTGTCTTTTTTAATTGTTGTTAGAACAGGGCGATCATGTTGATTCGAAAGTCCCATTCCAATTTGAGCAGCTGTTAAGCCCATTTTACTTAACTTCTCTTGATCAGCGACTAATGTGTATTCTGCATATGTTTTCGCAATACTAGAGTCTACGTCTTTTAAGTCTTTATTTTTCTTCATGATATTTTGAATGTCTTTAACGACAGGCTTGATTTCTTCAGAGCTATCTCCATAAACGTATAGCTTAATTTCGTTACTACCGCCACTTGCTCCGAAATCTTGGTTTTTCCATTCGCCTTTTCCAGACATCTTTTGTAAATCTTTAACGACTTGTTCTTTCTCTTTTTCGAAGTTTTTCGTATCGTTATCATATTGAACGAAGAACATTGCTTGATTTGTTTGACCAGGGCTCATTGGGTTTTCGCCGCCTAATGAGAATTGGATCGTTTTGACGTCTTTTTTGTCTTGGAAATGCTTTTCAGCCTTCGTTGCAATTTTTTCGACGTCTTCTAACGTTTGACCTGGTTCAGGTTTGTACGTTGCAATAATCATTTTCTCTTCTTCAGATGGTAAGAAGCTGACACCGATAATCGGTACAAGTGCAAGGCTACCCACTAATAGAAGAACAGCAATACTCGATGTAATAATTTTATGGTTTAACGCCCATTCAAGTATACGTTTATAACCGTTTGCTAATTTACTTGGTTTTTCTTCATGATGTACTTCTTTTTCTCTCATGCTCTCTTTCTTGAATAAGGAGTGAGCTAGCATTGGTACGATTGTAACAGCCACTAGTAACGATGCTAATAAGGCAAAGACGATAGTTAAGGCGAATGGTAAGAACATTTCACCAATCATACCTTTTACAAGTCCAAGCGGTAAGAATACAGCAATTGTTACAATGGTAGAAGACATGATCGGGATAAACATTTCTTTCGTAGCTTCACGAATTAAATCTTTCCCGCGTAGTTTTTCTTCTGATAACGACATACGTCGGTAAATATTTTCAATAACAACAATTGAATCATCGACAACACGTCCGATAGCGACCGTCATTGCTCCAAGTGTCATAATGTTAAGCGTAATATCCATTTGTTTTATTACTAAGACTGCAATTAATAAAGAAAGTGGTATAGAAACGACAGAGATTAGTGTTGTTCGGATATTTCGTAGGAACAACATAATAATAACAATCGCAAAGATAGCCCCGAAAATTGCTTTACTAAGCATTGTTTCAACTGATTTCTCAATAGGCGCACCTTGATCGAATGTTGAAATAATCTCTAAGTCTTTATATTTTTTCTCAAGGTCTTTTACTTTATCTTTAACTGCATTTACAACATCAACTGTATTCGCATCAGCAGCCTTCACAATTTGAATTCCGATTGCTTCTTTTCCATTTGTTCGAGAAATAGACTCAGCTTTTCCGACTTCTTTAATATCAGCAATGTCTTCTAATGTAACCGTTGGTATGCCGTTCATAGCGGCTGGATTCATCTGTGGTGCTTGTGTTCCGGTACCAGCGTTTTGATTACCTTGACCATTCGGTGATGGAGGGATAGCTGGAATCTTCAATTCTTTTAATGCTTTAATTGTTGTAATGTTACCATCGACAACAACTGATTTTTCCGTATCTTTAAATGTATATAAGCCAAGTGGTAGCGATACGTCCGAACCTTTAATAATATTTTTTACGGTATCTTCACTTAAACCTAATTCTTTCATCTTATCTTTTTTGAAGACAAGCTGTACTTCGTCTACTTGTTGACCTGCGATTTGAACAGATGCGACACCATCAAGTCCTTTTAATCCAGGAACAACATTTTTTTCTACATTTTCTGTTAAGGCAGCTAAAGATTCATTTTTACTCGCTACGCTTAATGAAATAACAGGAAAGGCATTAAAGTTTACTCGTGAGACTTTCGGGTCTTTCACACCTTCGGGCAGTTTCACGTTTGCGAGCGCTTCTTTAATTTCCGTTTCGGCTTTTTCCATATTTTTATCAAAATCATATTCTACCTGAATAGAAGATGCGTTTTGATAAGATGATGAACTAACAACGTTTACACCGCTTAAATTTTGGAGTTGCTCTTCCATTGGTTTTGAAATTTTATCAGCTACTTCTTCTGGTGTAGCACCAGGATAAACCGTAGTTACTGTTACAATAGGCGTTGTAATATCAGGAATTGTTTCTAACTTCATGTTCATCCCAGAATAAATGCCTGCAATGGTAACAATAATGGTTAGTAGCCAAACCGCGAACTTATTTTTTAACGAGAAATTAATGAGTTTGTTCATGTTTGCGCTCCCTTTTTATTGTATTGACCAACTGGTCAGTCTAATACATAATATAACTGACTGATTGGTCAGTCGTCAATGAAAAGAGATGGTATAATAAAGTGAAACTGTAAGGGGAGAGATTTTTTACTAGTCCTTACTCAATCATTAGCTTTTATTAATTGAGCTTCTATATAGATAGTAGGCCTCGAAAAGAATTTTGTCCCGCTAAATTTTTGGGTAGGGGTCTTGCTACTTGCTAATATAAAATTAAATTGAATTTAAATTTACATAAGATGCGAAATTAAGTTTAGGAGAGAAGATATGAAAGAAAAAGAGCGCTTAATTATAGAGATGGCTATGAAGTTATTTGCGACTAAGGGCGTAAATGCAACGTCAGTACAAGAAATTGTCACAGCTTGTGGTATATCAAAAGGGGCTTTTTATTTATATTTTAAATCGAAAGATGAGCTTTTATTAGCGACACTTCGATATTATTATGACAAAATCCAAAAGAAAATGCTGGATATTGAAAAAGAATCGTTATTACCACGTGAAAAATTTGAAAAACAATTGTATTGCCGGTTTACTGATATACGGAAGCATAAAGAATTTATTATTATGCATGCAAGGGAAAATGCGATTCCATTTAATAAAGAAGTAGAAGAGTTTATGATGCGGATGAAATTAGAATCTCACGCATTTTATCGGAATAGCTTACTGTCCATTTATGGTGACAAAGTCAGTCCATATTTATTAGATTTGGTAATTATGGTAGAAGGAATATGCCACGGTTATTTACAATTAATTATTTTAAATGCACC
The DNA here is from genome assembly GCF_042728695.1 of Bacillus sp. NPDC060175. Lineage (NCBI taxonomy): Bacteria > Bacillati > Bacillota > Bacilli > Caryophanales > Bacillaceae > Bacillus > Bacillus sp. NPDC060175. The sequence goes on along the minus strand of NZ_JBHWYR010000002.1, from coordinate 206,808 downwards.
AGAAATTGATTTATTCTATGTTTCGACCTTTATTTTACAGAGGATAGATAATTTAGTAGAGGGGCTTCTAGAATCTTCGGAGGAACCTGTCCTACATGAAGAGAGACTAGGAGAATTTCTTTGTAGTTCCGAGCTTATTAAGGAACAGGTGAAGGAACATTTTCTAAGTGAAATTATTGTATTTAAACGAACATTAGCTGATCAATTAGAAAATGATGAGTTACTTGTAACTTTAGATGTTTTAGAAGCAGAAATGAGATTGCAAAATCCAAGAATTCCAGTCATTAGAGGTATGCTTGCTAATTTAGCGGTATATCCTGGTTTAAATGAGTTTCGATTGAGGCTTACGGCATACTATAATATAGAAAATCCTTGCATATAGAACGCAAGGATTTTCTATTATAATTAAGAATTATTTTGTGACCATTCTTCAACATTCCAAGTTTTTGTTATCCAGCCTTCATAAAATTCTGGTTCGTGACATACAAGAAGGATTGTCCCTTTATATGCCTTCAGAGCTTTTTGAAGTTCTTCTTTTGCTGTAACATCAAGATGGTTTGTTGGCTCATCAAATAGGATCCAGTTACTTTCTTCACCCATTAGCTTACATAAACGAACTTTTGCTTGTTCGCCACCACTTAATTGATTTAGCGGGCGAGAGATATGCTCATTTTTTAATCCGCATTTCGCTAACATTGCACGAACTTGATGTTGGTCCATGCTAGGGAATGTGTTCCAAACGTCATCAATTGGTGTTATATTGTCAGCTTTTACTTCTTGCTCGAAGTATGCAGGCTCTAAGAAGTCACCAAGACTTGTTTTACCGCTTAAAGGTTTAATTTTTCCTAAAATCGTTTTTAGTAATGTTGATTTACCAACACCGTTACATCCAACGATGGCAATTTTTTCACCACGTTCAATTGTCATTGATAGCTTTGGTAGTAATGGATGTGTATATCCAATTTCTACATCTTCGCCTTCAAAGACGAAACGGCTACTTGCACGACACTCTTTAAATGAGAATTCTGGCTTAATTGCTGTTTCCGGGCGATCAATACGCTCCATGCGATCAAGTTGTTTTTGACGACTTTTTGCACGACCTGTCGTTGAATAACGAGCTTTGTTCTTTGCAATAAAGTCTTCCTGCTTTTTAATAAACTCTTTCTGTTTTTCATAAGCATTTATATGTTGATTTTTATTAATTTCGGCTAACTCTAGGAATTTTTCGTATGTCGCTGTATAGCGCGTCATTTTTGTAAATTCTAGATGGAAAATAACATCAACGCATTTGTTCATAAATTCCGTATCATGAGAAATTAATAAGAATGCATGTGGATATTCTTTTAAATAATTCGTTAACCAATGAATATGTTCAACGTCTAAATAGTTAGTAGGCTCATCGAGTAATAACACTTCTGGTTGCTCAAGTAATAGCTTTGCAAGTAATACTTTTGTACGTTGTCCACCACTTAGTGCTGAAACATCACGATCTAAACCGATTGCATCAATTCCAAGACCTCTTGCTGCCTCTTCGATTTTCATATCTAGTAAATAGAAACCGCCTGCTTCGAGAGCATCTTGGATTTCTGCCATCTGCTCAAGAAGGTCCTCTAATTCTTCCGGTGTTGCAGTTCCCATTTTTTCTGCAACTTCATTTAAAGCTTTTTCTTTTTCAAATAAAGGTAAAAATGCGTCAGCTAATACATCACGAATTGTGCGACCAGGTGTTAAAATTGTATGCTGGTCTAAGTAACTGTAATTTGTACCAGGTGTCCATTCTACACGGCCTTCATCATGGATAAGTTGACCAGTAATAATATTCATAAATGTTGATTTACCAACACCGTTTGCACCGACTAATCCGACATGTTCTCCTGCTAGTAAACGCATGGATACATCTTTAAATAATGTGCGATCGCCAAATGTATGGCCTAGTTTTTCTACTGTTAATAAGCTCATAGTATCCTCCGTCCAACTTGAAATAGTACCTTGAATCATGATACTAAATTATTGAGTATAATGCTATCCTTTCAAAATGTATCTTTTTGTAAGAAACTCATTGTATTTTTTTGGGGAAAGGTTATAATATTAATTGAACAGTGGTCAATTAAATTGTGAGGTATGAAAAATGTCGCCAAGAAGGGCAGTTAAACAAGAATTAACGAGAGAAATGATTATGAATGTAGCAAGAGACTTATTTATAAAATTAGGTTATCAGCATACTTCAATGCGTAAAATTGCAACAGAACTAGGATATAGCCATGGTGCCATCTATTATCATTTTAAAAATAAAGCAGAGCTTTTCTATGCGATGGTAGAGCAAGATTTTCAATTACTAAATCAAAAATTAGATGAGATTAATGATCAAAATTTATCACAAGAGGAACAATTGAAAGCTGTTTTATTTGGTTTTATTGAATTTGGTTTGCAAAATCAAAGTCATTATGAAATCATGTTTTTAATTAGAGATGATGAGTTAAAAGAATGTTTAGCAGATGGCCCAAATGTTAGTTACGAAAAATTTGCTACTGTTGTATCTTCTTTGTGTAATGAGAAGGTAAATGTAATGACAATATGGTCTGTTTTTCTATCATTACATGGGTTTGTGGCACACTATTGTGGGAATGATCAAACATTTGAAGAAGTAAAAGGATTAGCTAAAGTACACGTGGAGTTTATTTCAAAATCACTTCTTATGTAAGTGATTTTCTTTTTAATATTAATTGAACATCGGTTAATTAATTTAGGGGGGATATATAATGAAAAAAGCTTTAGTGCTAGGAGCATCTGGATCAATGGGGTATGCAATTGTAAAAGAATTATGTAGCAGAGGAATTCATGTAGTGGCCTTTGCAAGGAATAAAGAGAAATTAGAGATATTATTTTCTGGAGAAGAAAATGTGAAAGTTGTAGCGGGAGATGTATTTATACAGGAGGATATAATGGAAGCTGCGAAAGGCGTTGATATTATATTTCATGCTGTAAACATTCCATATTCAGATTGGGAGAAGAAGCAACCAAAATTATTAAAAAATATATTAGAAGTAGCAAGGTATTACGACAGTAAGTTAGGGATAGTTGATAATATTTATGCGTATGGGAGGCAAGGGGAAGAACCTGTAGTGGAAGAAGTTAAAAAGGCACCACATACGAAGAAAGGTAAAATTCGGTTACAGCTAGAAATGATGGCAAAACAAGCTCGTGTAAAAATGTTTATTGCTCACTTTCCAGATTTCTATGGTCCGAATGCAGAAAGCACGCTTGTTCATCATACTTTAAAAGGTGTACTTGCAAATAAGTTATCAAGTTTTGTTGGGGATAAAAAGATTGCACGTGAGTATATTTTCACGCCAGACGGTGCAAAAGCAATGATTGAATTAGCTTTACGTGATGAGGCCTATGGACAAAATTGGAACATACCGGGTTATGGTGTCATTACAGGTGAAGAGATGATTCAACATATACAAGAATTAACGGGATATACAAAACCAGTAATGACAGTAAAAAAAGGTATGATAAATTTAATCGGACTATTTGATAAGCAGATGAAAGAATTTGTGGAAATGCTATATTTGACAGAAAATCCTGTTGTATTAAGCGGAGAGAAATATGAGAGGTATATTGGGAATATACCAAAAACTTCTTATTATAATGGGCTAAAAGAAACGATTATATCTATGCAACATAAAGGTGTATAAATATTAGTATATAAAAAAAGTTACTTCTGTAGATAGAAATAACTTTTTTTATATTACGCTTTTTGCTTGACCTCACTAACCTTCTTTTCAGCTACAATAAAATGTGGTCTACGTTTCGTTTCATAATAAATGCGACCGATGTATTCACCCATAACACCTAGGAAAATGAGTTGAATACCACCAATAAATAATATAGCGGAAATTAAAGTGAAGTATCCTGGGACTTCAACACCACCAACAATAATTTGAATAAATGTAGTAATTACGTATAAAATCCCTAAAATAGTTGTTAATAATCCAAGATATATGGATAGTCTTAATGGTTTATTATTGAATGAGATAACACCATCTATTCCGTAATTTAACAATTTAGAAAAAGTCCATTTACTTTCTCCATCAGAACGTAATACATTTTCATATCCAATAATTAGTTCATTAAATCCAATCCAGGAGAATAAACCTTTTGAGAAGCGATTGTATTCGCTTAAAGATAATAGAGAATCAACAGCTCTTCTACTTAAAAGTCTAAAATCTCCAATGCCGTCTACTAGTTCAATATCTACAAACTTATTCATCACTTTATAGTATAGACGAGAAACGAAAGAGCGAACGGGTGAATCACCTGTTCTTGTTCTTTTTGCAATAACTTGGTCGTAACCTTCGTTATATCCTTCTAACATTTCTTTTATTAGTGTAGGAGGATGTTGCAAATCGGCGTCCATAATAACAACTGCATCACCTGTAGCGTATTTTAAACCAGCTAACATAGCGGCTTCTTTGCCGAAATTCCGACTAAATGATATATAATGAACAGCTGCATCTGAATTTGCCAAATCACGTAGAATATTTAATGTATCATCTTTACTACCATCATTTACAAAAACAAATTCATAATCGGTAGTTAATTTATGAATTTCTAGAGAAGTCTCTGAATAAAAGGCTCGAAGCATCTTTTCTTCATTGTAGCATGGTACGATTATTGAAAGAGTCATTTTTGACCCTCCTTGTTTATAATGGTTAAAACGTTATTTAATATTTTTCATGAAGCTATCCGCTTTGGATAGCTTCATGATTTATTGAGTGCTCATTGCTGCTTTTTAAAAGACAATTTTCGGCGTCCTTTTTGATTTGTAAAAACTAGTAAGGCTACACAAATAATTAGTGAAATAATTGATATAATCATACCTAATTTAAAGTAAGGTGTAACATAAGTCATTTCGATTACATGTGCTCCTTTTGTAATTGGGACGCCAATAAAGGCAGAATTTGCTTTCGTGAATTCTGTTTCTTTTCCATCAACTTTTATAGTCCAACCTTTACTATATGGAACAGATAAATATAGTAATCCATCTTTTTTTGAGTTGATTTCACCTTTTAAATAGTTGTTTTTATAATAAATATTTTGAAGTCTATTTTCAGTTAGTTTTTTTGTTTCTTTTTGTACACCTTCGTAATTTACGATATTTGCTTGTAAGTCTTCAAGTTCGTATTCACCTGGTGCATCAATAGAAATAGTTAGTTGGTCTGGACGATCGTCTTTACCTAAATTATAAACAAATCTTTCTAAAGGATATGAGTATGCACCAGTGTCTTCACCTTTCCCCATATCTTTCCCGTTAACTACTGCATGGAATGAACCTTTATTTTTTATCTTTAATTCTACAATTAAATCTCCAGGAGTATTAGGATAATTTATAGGTACAATCATATTTCCATTGCCATGGACAATGAGTTTATTATTCTCTTTTTCCATATTTTCTAGTTGTACTTTTTCCATTTTGATAGATACCGCTTTTGAATTAAGGTTCTTTTTATCAAAATGAGTTAATGAAAAGTCTTTTCCATTATTAACGACTACAGCATGTAATAATAATTGGTCACGCTGAGCGAAGTTTAATTTAGAAAATTCTTCTTCACTTATACCAGAATCATATACATACCCTAACGGTAAAGCATAGTCATTTTTGTAAATATTATACGGTCCTACTTGTTTTAATAGTTTATATCCATATGGAATATTTTTTTGATTTGTATCAGCGCTTAGTACGCGATATTTTACACCTAACATATTTTCAAGTAGTAGTCGACTATCAACTTGGAAGAACATCGAAGGAGTGTCGAACCCTTGGAATACGTTGTATTTATTTTTCATAAAGTCATGAACATAATAATTAATCAAGCTTTGGTACGTACTTGTACCATGATAACCTTGTAACATTGGTGTGTTATGGGCGCTACCTGGGTTAAGAATACGATAAAAGTCTTTATCATATTCTTGTATATAACGAATGGCAGCAATCTCATCTTTGTTATCATAGCCAGATACATGTAAAGCTTCTTTTGTAGCATTGCTTTGTCCGAAAACGGTACTAAGTATATTATTAGCATACATGTAATTCATGGAAATTGTACTAACGAGTACGTTCACTACAACTAAAAATTGTATGAAAGGTTTAGAAAGATAACGCCATAAACATACTGTAATGAGAGAAAGAACGATAGTTCCGATTAAAATATTGTCAACTACCTGTAAAGGTTTATCACTTACATTTATATTTACTTTTCTATAAAATGCATAAAGGAATAATCCTATTGATACTAATGAACTCATTATATAAGGTAATTTATGTTCTTTCTTATGAACAATCATCCAATCTAAGATGTATGCTATAGTTTGAGCAATTACAAATACAAATAAATAAAGCCATCTATATTGCATTGCTGAGAAACCATTAAATACAGAGTATGTATACGGAAGCATAAACAGAATGAACATGAAAAATGTAAAGAGTACTTTATTTTTAACAAGTTTATCACGTATAAACATTCCAAATATGATTAGGAATAAAATTAAAGCTGGTAAAGCTAATTGATGATTTTCAGCATCATATACGAAGAAGATAGTTTCCATTAGATCTTTATAAAATGTATCTTCAAAGAATAAAGGTATATCAAATTTCTTCGTTAACCGATCCGCACTAAATACCGCATTGACTGATGGAATAAAGCAAACTGCAGCCAAGCCAAGTGATAGACCGTATAATAATCCAATTTTAATATAATAGGCTAGAAAAGAGACGATTGTTTTATTTTGCTGTGTGGCAAAGTATTGGAAAAATGCGTAAATGAAAATGAAAATACTTGTGATAAAAGCAAAATAAAAGTTCGATGCTAACATTAAAGTAGCAGCTACTAAGAAAAGTCCACGTTTCTTTTCTATAATATATTTATCAAGTCCCCATATTACTAATGGTAAAAATACGATGGCATCAGCCATGAAATCCCAAAGTAATGAATGGCGCATAAAAGTAATACATCCACCATACATAATAGCAGCAATAAAAGATGAGAAGACTGTTTTATTATGATAACGTAAAGAACCATACATGAATAACATAGCTAAAAAGTTTTTTAAAATACTCATGTATAATTTCATATCATAGATTTGTTCAATATTTAATTTAGGAAGTAACAGCGTAATCCAGAAGAACGGTGCTGTACTGTAATAATAACTAAACTCTCCAAATAAATCTCCACCTAATCCATAATCAAAAGACCAAAAAAGATTACCATCTTTAAAGGCATGTTGCAGGAGAAATGTAAAGAAACCAAATTGGCTTAATGCATCACCTGTACCAGAAAAGATTTGATTAGATGTTAAAAAGAAATAATGAAAAGCAAAAGCACACAATAATAATATCGGAATAATCATTATAGTTTTCTTTGAGAAAATCTTATTGTTCGGCTTTATGCTCATAAAAATTTATAATCCTCCTTTGAAAGTTGTTACATATAAAAACACACCAATTATAAAGGTGTGTTTTTTAGTTTTAGCATAAAAAAATATATATTTTTGTTGTATCATATATATTTTACAAGCATTGAATTTCATAGTTCACTTGTAATTTAGTATAAAGCATTCTCAGAAAGTAAGTCAATTTGACATGGAATATATAGCATTTTTAACCACTGAAAATTCGAGAATAATGAAGTGCAGTCTTCAGAGTTTATGTTCTGTAAATGATGGTATATAAAAAGCCAAAAGCTTTTCCATTCTTAATAGGAAAAGCTTTTGGCTTTTAAGCGTTTTTACGAACTAATTTTTTATTTACAAATCCTAAAATCAACCCGCGTATTTGTGGATCAATTGCAAGGCCAATAATACCGTATAATATACCAGTAAGTGTTAGAGCTACCAGTGGTGGTAAGTTAATTAATACTGTGCGGTATAGGGCGTAACTGATTATAAATGCTAGTGTATTAAATACAATCCCTTTGAATAGTAAAGTAAATCCTTTACGAACGAATAAAGTAAATCCGATTAATAAAGTAACCTCAGTAATGATAGCAGCTCCCGCAGCTCCCATCATTCCAAATTGGCTACCTAATACGATGTAACTTATGATGGCAACGGCCAATCCAATTCCCATCGTTGTCGCACGCTTCCACTGTTGACCAACTGTTGTTAAATTATCAGCAAGTGGATAGTTGATAGATTGTAAAATGACCATAAAGGCTAAAATTGCAAGGGCATCACCAGCTAATGCATATTTTTCACCTAATAAAGTTACAATCCAAAAACTTGGATCGGCGATAAATGGGATAGAAATTCCCATTCCTAAGAAAGACATAAGTTTTAATTCGAACTGAGATAGTTTTCTATGTTCATCAATATTCTTTTCATTTCCAAAGGCAAACAATTTTGGATAAAAGGCTGCTGCAATTACACCGGGTATTTGATAAAGTACAGCAGGTATTTTAGAGGCGGCCCCAAAGAATCCAACTTGCTCATTCGTTGAAACTTTTTGTAATATAATGGGACCTAACTGTGGCAAGAGCATAATGATAACGCCATTGATTGTGAAAATAAGTAATTGATCTAAAATGCCTTTATCCCAGCCCTTATGAATTGTTGTATAGCGGATTGTCATTATAAAGGCAATGACTCCTGTTACAAGGCTAGATATTCCGTACATGGCAGCGACCATCATAAGTGACCACTTAAATGACATCCCTAGCAGAAGAGCAGCTGCGGCTGTAACACCTTGTAGTACAGAAATAATCGCTGTAAATTGCATGCGTTCTGTTACTTGGAAGTAAGCCATCCCAACCCCTTGTAAAGTGGCTCCAAACATGGTTGGTAGTACGACCCAATATACCATCGCACGTAAGTAAGCATCAGTGTAGAAGAACTGAGCGAAAATAGCGAAGAGCACAGAAATTACGATAGCTAATACTAACCGAATACGTAAATAACTACTTATTAATACGCTAATGTTAGCGTCGCCTCTCGTTCCTTCACGCATAAACGTATGTGTCAAACCTGCATCTGTAAAATAACAAATAACAGCGGAAACTGCTAATGCAGCTGTAAACATCCCATACTCACCTGGTGAAACATATCTTGCAAAGAGAATGGTGGCAATAGCAAGTACAAATCGAACAGTAATATTTCCTACAAATAGGTAGGAGGCGTTTTTAAGGATTTTATTTGTTTTCATGGAACAAGACCTTTCTATTTTTCAGGACGCACTTCGTCCTATTTGTAAATTTGATTTGTTTACGGAAAGAATGTTTAGAAGCTTATTTTTTATTTAAGAAAACATAAACTTGATTCGTACAAACCAAAGCATCGCGTATAACTTCTTGCTTCGCTTTCCGTTTTTTGGATAAATTTTGCGACAATATTTCTTTATATCGCTTTTGATTAGTTGAACTTGTGATTTGTCTAATTTAGAGTTGCCCTTAATGTATATACAAGCGTTATTAATGACCGTATATGGGAATAGGTAAGTTTCAAGGATTTCAAGAAGTTCTGTAGAATCATTCACGATTAAGTCTTGTGATTTATTATGAACCCAATCTTTCATTCGATTAAACACTTCTAATTCTTTTGTTGTTTTTAATTCATAATCTTTATACTTTGAAGAAAGATTTCCTTCTGATAAGATTCGGTAATATGTCAAATATTCATCTACATAGCATACGTTTGTTACACTCATTAATTTAAATAGAAATTCTAAGTCTTCTCCCCAGCTACACCCTGGTGTGAAACGAATGTTATGATCCAGCACGATAGATCTTTTGAAAATCCAAGTACTTGTTTGCGCAACAACTTGATGCGTTAAGAAAGCTTTTGTCATATCACCTTTAATAAAGCTTGTTGTATGCTCAACCTTTTCACCTGTTTCTTCGTGGAAATTCATATAACCACAATAGCACGCGTTCATGTTGTTTTTATGCATACTCTCGATTTGTTTCTCAATTTTAGTTGGATGCCATAAGTCGTCACTATCAAGGAAAGCGACGTATTCTCCGCTAGCATTTTCAATCCCTGTATTACGGGCTACTGAAACACCTTGGTTTTTTTGGTGAACGTATTTTACTTGACCTGGATATTCTTCTGCAAAATCTTTTACGATAGAAGGTGATTGATCTTTACTTCCATCATCTACAATTACAATTTCAATGTTTTTATATGTTTGATCTAGTATTGACTGCATCGTTTCTTCAATATATTTTTCTGTGTTATACAGGGGTATGACAACAGAAACAAGTTGTTTTTGTTCCATCATAGAATTTTTATCTCCTCAAATTTTTTATGTCTTGCACCATATATACAAGCCTTTTGAAAGGAAGAAGATTACAAGAACATCTGTATCAGTTTAACGCATATAAACTTTGTAAATCAACTTTCTATTGTTGTACTTTGTATAGAAAGTATTTATTATAGAATGTATCGTCTTGTAAAAATATAGAAATGTAATTTGAAAATTATGTATCCGAAGGGAGAAGATGAGATGTTAGGGCGATTTACTCGCAAATCTAATATAATCCTTTTAGGGATTATTATGATAGTCGGTTTTGCACTTCGTTTTGCAACTTTACAAACACATGGTGCAGATTTGACTATAGCTAGCGATGATATAGGTTATCAAAAAACGGCAACTATTTTATTGGAAACAGGAATGTTAACATATCATGAGCCGGATAAACCAACTATTCATATTATGCCAGGTTTTCCAGCGTTTTTAGCTACTGTATTTTACTTTTTTGGAAATGGTAATGAAGGCCTTTTTGTAGCTAAATTAATTATTATCCTATTAGGGGTACTTAGTATTTTACTAACTTATAAGATTGGTACTTATTTATTGAATCCCGCTGCAGGATTAATAGGTGCTTTCTTATTAGCTGTGTATCCTCCAGAGATTGTTATGGAAAATTTAACTTTAACAGAAGGACCGTTTTTATTCTTTTCATTGGGATTATTATATTGGAGCTTAAAATTAGCTGATACTCATAAAACGAAACATTTTCTAATTGTATTAATTTTCTACTTTTTAGCATTGTACTTACGCGTACAAGTTGCTTTATATCCAATACCATTATTTATATATCTCTTAATGAAGCGCTATCCATTCCGCGTTATGATGAAGCAAGCGATTATAAGTATAGGAATAGGACTTATCGTACTTGGACCATGGTGGGCCCGCAATTACATTCAATTTGATAAATTTATTCCACTAACTGCTGGGGCAGGGAATCCGTTATTACTTGGAACGTATCAAGGGAAAGGTTACCCAGAAGGTAAGAATATGGCAGAACTTGAAATAGAATTACACGCAAAGTACCCTAACCTGGAAGCACATGAATTTATGGAATTAGAAGAAAAAATAGCGAAAGATAAAATGAAAGAATGGTGGAAAACAGATAAGAATTCCATGATAGAGAGTTATTTAATCTTGAAGCCAGAAATTATGTGGAAAAAACCGTATTATTCTATAGAGCATAATATTGAAGTATTCAATGTTTCTGCAAAGGATATGAATGAAATACATAATTTTATTAAGACGATGTTCTTAATATGTACAATACTTTCATTTATCTTCCTTTTAAAAAGGTGGAGAGAGACTACATTTTTATGGTCAATCCTTTTACTGCAAACAGCTTTAACATGCTTTTATGCTGCATATGAAAGATATGCATTACCATTAATCCCATACTTATTTATTATAATTGGAGTAGGGACCGTGGCAACGGTTATGAAAATTAGTAAACTATTAACTAGAAACAAATAGTTTGAAATGAAAAGCCCCTTGATTCTTAGAAGAATTAAGGGGCTTTTTGCATATATTAGTATTTAAATAGAAAAAATTATTCGTTATCTGTTTCAGTTTGCGTTACGTTTAATTTTTGCTTTAATAATGCATAATCTTGCGTTAATGTTACAAGTTGATGGTGTAGCTTAGAAATTTTTCTTGTTAGGTCAAAAATTAAGATGAAACAGAATAATAATCCAAATAAGAATAAAATGGATGGTGGATATTCTACTTTTAATAGTTTTCCAATCCAATTTATAATTTTATCAGTAGAACTTAAAATAGCCATTGCAACACAAACAAAAATCCACAAAATAGCATATTTTGTTTCTAAAGTCCCACGACGAATAGAATTAATAATTAAGAAGAATAATAACAAAATGAAGATGAATGAAAAGGTAATTATATGCATTCACTATCAACCTTTCACGATTTTTTGCATCAATATAGCAAGGCTTACTTTAACCATGTAATATGCAGATTTAAGAGGTGTGATGGAAGATTGTCCACCTTGTCGCTCTTGCATATTTACAGATATCTCATTAATGCGAAGTTTTTTCTTTTTTAAATGAATAAGGACTTCTGGCTCTGGATAATCTTTTGGATAATTGTGTGCAAAAATCTTAATTACTTCTCGATTGATAGCACGATATCCAGAAGTTGGATCCATAAATGTTTGTTTCGTTAACACTTTCAATAGGGCAGTAAAATAAAAAATACCGATTCTTCTTGAAATACTACCTTTATAAGCTGTTTTTTCTGTAAAGCGTGAACCTAGCACCATATCGCATTGGCCTTCAGCAATAGGCTGTATAATTTTGTATAAATCATCCGGATTATGTTGTCCATCAGCATCGAACTGAATCGCAATATCATATCCATTCTCATATGCATATTTATAGCCAGTTTGTACAGCTGAACCGATGCCCAGATTATATGGTAAATTAATAAGATGAACAGGGAAATTTTTTACGATTTGAGCTGTTTTATCTTGTGAACCATCATTAATAACGCAAATGCTTAATTTTGTAAAATGTTGTTTTAGTTCTAATAATCTTGTTAATGTATCTGCAATTGCTTCTTCCTCATTATATGCTGGAATAATAATTAACGTTTTTGGTATTGAAATTGGTACCTCGATAGACATTATCGCACCACCCCTTACATATTTAACTACAGTATGGTTATTTTTAAACAACTGTACTTAATATACCATTAATAGTATAAGGAAATAAAGGAAAAACTGATGGGTGACTTTAGGAGGGGCCACTGAATATAAAGGCAAGAGATAATATTTTTTATAATAAAAAATACATGCAAGGAAGAGCCCGTGCATGTATGATGAGAAGATTATGTTAAATATTCCAAGGCTTACTTAAAGTTAAAACTTCAGCCATCTCTTTACTTTTTAAACGTCCCTTTTTTCGATTTTCCGCGCGTTCTAAACCGGTTGTGTGTAACCAATGTTCTTCCTTAGTTTCAGGGAGTACTTGTGGTACGGACGAAGGCTTTCCATCTTTTATTGCCACAAATGTAATGAAGCAAGTAGCAGCAATTCTACGTTCGCCTGCTAATAAATTCTCTGCAATTACTTTTACGAAAACTTCCATTGAAGATTTCCCTGTATAGCATACAAATGCTTCATAACAAACAGAATCTGCTTGGTGAATTGGAGTTAAAAAATCAACGGAATCGATAGATGCTGTTACGCAATGTTTGCGGCTATGTCTCGCAGCTGCAATTGAAGCAATACTATCAATTTCTGCTAATAATTTTCCCCCGAAAAGTGTTTGGTGATTATTTAAATCGTTCGGAAAAACACGTGTTGTTTTAATTGCTTTTGATTCTCGCATGAATTTCTTTTCCATATATTCAGCCCCTATAGTCTGTTTTCAATCAGAATGAAATGTGTAAGTGGAATACTCATCTTAGATACTTAATGAAGTAAAGTGTATTCTAAAAGATGATTAGTTAAACTTCTGTATTTGTATTCATGTAACTGAAAGAAAATTTATTTTATCTAAAATGTAGTGTAAAAGAGGATTCGCTTACATTGCAAGTGAAAAAGTAATGACCATGTATTTGTCATAGAAATTCCCTGTTAACCTTGTGCCTATTCATGATAGAATCGTTTTGTTATGAATGGAAATAGAGGTGCAATGGACATATGAATCATATACAAACAAATTTCTCATCTTTCTTCAGTAAAATAATGATTGGTGCGATGCTCGCATTTTTTGTCTATAGTTGTTGGTCGGCTTTTGAAACAAGTAAGCAATTTTTTGAGGGAAGTACAACAAGTATAACAATCGTATTAGTGATTTTTGTTATTCTTATTTTGTTAGTAGCATCAATTTTGCAATATCGTTTTACAGATAAACAATTTCTTGTTTTTCTTATAAGCATGTCTATAGTTGTAAGACTTATCACAGTTCTATTTGTAGATGGTCCAATGATAGGTGATATGAAAGCTATGTATGAGTCTGCAAAGCAGATTGCAATTGGCAATAATATAGGGCATGTAGCACAGTTACCTTTTATTATTTATGAATCGATCATCATTCGTATATTTGGTGATACGGTATTCGCTTTACAACTATTTAATATTTTATTTTGTACAGGAACTGCATTTTTCATTTATCGCATTGCGTCAATGGTCTTTGGTGAAGAGTGTGGTCGTATTGCATCAATATTTTACGCTTTATATATTCCAAATATATTTATGAGTTCTGTATTAACGGCGGAATCACTCGCAATATTTTTATTTTATTGTGCTTGTTACATATTTTTATATAAGGGATTAGACCATCCTTATATGTGGGTAATTTCAGCTGTTTTATTTGCATTTAGCAATATGATTTTTCCGATGGGGTTATTTTTACCTATTTTTATAGCTGCATATGTGCTGTTAATTGAAGTGTTTCAATCAGGGGCGAAACAAAAATTACTATTAAAAATGATAGGATTCCTTATTGTATTTTATAGTACTCATTTTGGTGTGAGTTATGGTATCAAGATGATGGGAATGTCACAGTATACAATTTCTAATGAGACTTATGTTCAAACTGTTTTAATTGGAAAAAGTCAAAGTGAAGAAAAAATATCCAAAAATCAAAGTGTAAAAGAGCATATTGATCAAGAGTTGAAAGAAATTGAAGAAGAAAGATTAAAACCCTTAAAACCGGTTATTAACAAATTTTCAGATGAGGGAACAAACTCTATTCTATTTAAAAGTGAAAAGCTTATATATATAGTGGTGACATTGTTTATGGCCATAGCTTTATTACATTTTCTAATCAAGAAACAACAAAATGAAGGATATATGTTGTTTGTATTATTAATTACTGGCTACATATTGTTAAGGCTCTTTCAAGTAGAGGTGGCATATTATAATGTTATTATGCCAGCTTTGTTTATTGTACAAAGCTTTGGTGTTTATATGAGTTATTTTTATTGCCAAAAAATCTTTTTCAGAAAATAAAAGAATCCATTTCGGATTCTTTTTTTGTAGATGGATGATAAGGATGAATACAAAGTGGAGATGAAGAATCTCCACTTTGTATCGATTCGCCTTACCGGTTTAGTTCTAGTTGTAAATTATCCGCTGTTAAGGCCATTTTCGAGGAATCGTCTTGAATGCTCTTCATTACTTGTGAAATAGTTTCTAATTCATTTTCAATTTTTTTATTTTGTTCTTTAGAGTTAGACATATCTTTTACGATTTCTTGGAAATATTGGTCTGTCGCATGCATACTATCTGTCCCTTCAGATACGAGAGAGCTTATTTGTTCCACGGAAGAAGAGACGTGTATAATTTGTTCATTAGTTTTTTCAACGAGTTTTGTAACGTTGGAAATTGATTCTTTCGTTTGCTCTGATAACTTTCGGATTTCTCCTGCTACGACTGAAAAACCTTTACCAAATTCGCCAGCACGTGCAGATTCAATAGCAGCATTTAATGCTAGTAAATTTGTTTGCTCAGCAATTGATTTTACAATATCAATGATTTCGTTAATTTTGTTAGAAATATCAAGAAGTTCACGAGTATCAGTAATGATAGTTTCCATATTCGTTTGGATGCTTTCCATTCGTTTGTTTTGCAGATTTAATTGTTCTTTGCCTTTATTGGCCTTTTCTTCTGATGTCGTAGCTAATGATGTACCTGTTTTTGCAATTCCTACGATACTTTCTGATTTAGATGTTAACTGTTGAATAGAAGAGCTTGTTTTTTCAGATACTGCCGCTAGTTCTGTTGCAATATGTGTAATCGTCATAGCTGTCAGTTCTTTTTCTTTTTCATGTTCTTTTTGGATTCTTTCATATTCGGATTCATAAGCTGCAATAACAAGTTCTTGTTCTAATGTGAATAATTTATTTATTACGTTTATAGAATAAGAAAAATCGTCTATCGTTGAAATTTTCGTTTGCAAAATCTTCATGACGGAGCGGAATAATTCTTGATAAGCAGCAGTATACCATTTTCTATGTAAACCAATTTGTACGTGCCTTTTTGCAATTCTAACACGTTGTTCAATAAAATCTTCATTCATATTCCCGCTGAACAATTCTTTAATATGTGTCTTTAAAGTTTGTTTTAATTTGGGAATAGAGCTGTAGCGTTCAATAACAGCAATTAAATTAGGTTGTTTTGTGATGTTGGTGTAGAATTTTTCTGTGATCCAATCTATTTCCTCATAAATAAACGGCTGTAATACTTTCACAATTTGTAAATCTTCCTTTGAAATATGTAGCATATCCATTTGAGTTTTTAGTTCAGAATTAGCAGGCACGTTAAATATGATTTGTTGGCCTTTGCTTAATTCAATTATACTGGTGTTTGTTTTATTTTTTTTAAAAACCCCAATCATCATTCTTCCCCCTGTTTATAAAACGTTTTCATTTCTTTATTCTAATGTAATTATATATTTTTATATACAATTACTCTATAGTATATGGAATTGTATATAAATTAAGAGAATTCTATGTAGAATTCTCTTAATGGCCTTTATTAATTTTTGCATGTGTTTTAAAGAAAACGGGGAAATGTACATTATATATTACGGTGACTACACGAATAACGAATGTTATTAATAAACAAACATAGAAAGCTAATACGTGTGCCCCCATTGCATGTGTAATTAAGAAACTAACTGCTCCTAAAATAGAAGCAATTGCATATATCTCCTTTCGGAATACATACGGGATATCTTGAGCGCAAATGTCACGTAAAATACCGCCCCCAATACCTGTAATAACTCCCATCGAAACGACTAAAAACGAGGCGTCAACATGATGTGACATTGCTGCATTTGCACCAATAGCTGTAAATACACCTAAACCAACAGCATCAGAAAGCATAATAACAACTTGAAGTTTATTGATGCGCTCAAAAAACATACATGTGAATAATGCTGATAGTACACTTACGAAAAAGTAAATTGGTTTTACAAATGCGACAGGAGGCAGGTTACCAATCATAATATCACGAATAATACCGCCGCCGAGCGCAGTAGCTACAGCTAAACAAAGGACACCAAATAAATCTAGATCTTTTTTCAAACCAACTAATGTACCAGAAATGGCAGCGGCGATAATGCCAAGAAACGTAAATATATCGATTAATAACATGGCTTTAATTCCTTCCTCTTAAAGATGTTCCAGAGAAAAAATATACACTAAAGTTTTGGAAATAACAATTACTTTTCGCTACATGTAGAAAAACGGATGAAATACATAAAGAAAGCGTTTGAAAGTGTTTAGAAAGTAGCAATTGATTAAATTGAAAAAAGTGCGGAAAGATTAATTTTGTAGTTTTTACCGTGGATTAGTTGAAGGGTGTTACAAATGGAATAATTTATATATTATTATAAAATGATAAGAAGTGTTTTATTGTTGTCAAAAGTGAGTCAAGGTGTGCTAGATAGTTTTTATTGGAGCAGGGAAGGATAGTTAAAGGACAATGTTTTCTGTTATTAATAATGCTTGATTTGACTTGTTTAGGCATAAAAAATAGTTCTCAATTTAAATATGAGTTATGTTATAATTGCTAGGTGTGTTTAAACGATAGAAAACTATGATTAAAAGATAATGTAAAGATTTTGTATGGAGGTCTTGGAATGTTAGCAAATCAAGCTAGGGTTAGATTTGAGCATTTTTTGCTCTTTTTTATTATTTTACAGCCTGTTTTGGATTTATTAACCTCTCTTAGCATTGAGTTATTAAAAGTAAATGCGACAGTTGGAATTATGGTGAGATTCCTCATTATGGCAATGGCTGGTATTTATATTTTAATTCAGGCAAAAGAAAGAGAAAATAGGAAGTTTTTGATTTATCTTGTATTACTAGGAGCTATATTAGGAATAGGATTTATTAATAACAAGTTAATCAAGAGTCCTATTGTAATCGCAGAAGAAGTTAAATTCATTGGAAAAGCATTGTATATATATATTATGCTTGCCTCATACATTTTAGCTTTAAAATCACTGAAGAAGACAGTAAATATTAGCGATAAAGTTAGAAATAACATTGTGTATTCAACATTAATTATTAATGCTATTATGGTTATTTCTATTACAACTTCTACAGACTTTGGAAGTTATGAGTGGATGAAAGTTGGTTCCCGAGGATGGTTCTATGCAGGTAATGAACTAGGGTCAATCTTAGCTATTATTTTCCCTATTGTGGTACTATATTCTATTCAAAAAACAAAGAGCGTGAAACACGTTTTATATTGGATTCCATCACTTTTAATGATTTACTCGTTAATTCAAGTTGGTACGAAAGTAGGGATGGGCTCAATTGGTGCTACGTTAGCAGCAGCAATCGGGATTATCGTACTACAATTATTATTTGATAGAAGAAATTCAAACAAAAAGTCTCTTGTACTTAATGGATTAATTGCTATTGTCCTATTAGCTGGTGTTGTCGGAACGTTTAGAATGACGCCATTAGCACAAAATATGGGTATTCATAACAACTATTTATCAGAACAAAATGTAGCGCAGCAAGGTCAAAAAGAAAAAGAAATTAAAGAGAAAATTAAAAAAGAAGAAAAACAACATAAAGTTGAGAAACAAGAAGAAAAGGCGAAGGTAGAAGCTGAAGTTAAGAAAGAGCTTGAGAAAGAGCAAAAGAAAGAAAATCAAGAAAATCTTATTTTCAGTGGACGTCAAGTATATGAAGAGAGACATAAGCAGTTCTTTAAAGAAGCGCCGATGTCACAGAAACTGTTAGGGATGGGTTACGCAGGTAACTATAAATATAATGAACAAAAGCAGCCAGATCCGAAGCTAATTGAAATGGACTTCCATGATTGGTTTTATGATTTTGGAATTATTGGCTTTGCATTACTAATGATTCCATTTATTTATTATGGCTTAAGAATTCTGCTAGCATTTATTACAAGATTTAAAGAGATATTTAATATAAAATATGGAATGATTACAGCAAGCTTAGTATTAGCACTAGGTATTGCATATATCGCAGGACATATTTTGACGGCACCAGGAGTTGGGATTTACTTTGTAGTGTTGTTAGCTTATCTAATTGTAGACTTAGAAATTGAATGATAAAAATAAAAGCTAACTTTTGTTAGCTTTTATTTTTTAGTACAGTAAAATAAAGATAGATGGAAATGTAGCGAGGATTTAAAGGAGGAAAAAATATGAGGATATTGCATATGAATGCAGGAGCAGAAGATGGTGGAGGAAAAACACATATTATTTCACTTCTCGATCAGTTCCCAACTGGTGAAGTAGAATTAGCAGTATTTGAGGATGGAATTGTTGCGAAAGAAGCAAGAGAGCTAGGAATAAAAGTTCATGTGTTTTCACAAAAATCTCGCTATGATTTATCCATTTTAAAGAACATAAGTGAATTCATTAATAAAGAAAAATTTGATGTAGTTCATACACACGGTCCTAGGGCGAATTTCTTTGTTTCTCTAATGAAGAAGAAATTCGCGGCAAAATGGGTAACGACAATTCATAGTGATCCATTTCAAGACTTTACTAAACAAGGATTAAAAGGCTGGATTTTTACTAAGTTAAATTTGAAAGCTTTAAAAAATATAGATTTATTTTTTGTTGTAACGAATAGGTTGAAAAAAAGCTTAGCGGCATTAGGTATTTCAAATGAAAAGATGCATGTTATTTATAACGGGATTGAATATGATCAGGAAAAAGCAGATGGCTATAATAAAAAGGAAATGTTTAATATTGACGAAGATGTGTTTACGGCAATCCAAGTAGCGCGTCTGCATCCTGTTAAAGGACATGAAGTTTTATTCGATGCGTTACAACAAACGAAATTGGAAAAAATTAAAGTGTTATTAGTTGGTGATGGGCCGTTAGAAAGAGAACTAAAGGCATTAGCTACTGAAAAAGGGATTAATGATAAAGTTGAATTTTTAGGGCATCGTCAAGATGTGAAACAATTATTTGCTTCATCACATGTCAATTTGTTAACTTCCCATAGCGAAGGATTTCCATTAGTTTTATTAGAAGCGGCAAATCAACGTGTACCATCAATTGTGACTAGAGCAGGAGAAATCGAACCGTTAATTGCAGATGAAACTTATGGATGGATTGTACCAACTGATGATGGCAAGGCATTGGCATCGGCATTAGAAGAGGCGTATGACAAGTGGAAAACTGGAGAGTTATCAGTAATGGGCAAGCATATTTATGAGCATGCTACTATGAACTTCTCACTTCAAAAATTATATGAAGATACGAAAGAAACATATAAGCAATTAATAGAAAAAAACCTTTAATGATAGAGAGGATAGTTAAATATGGCAGTACAAACGGTTGATATTCTAGGTGTTCCTTTCTCTACAATGACAATGGATGAAACGATCCAACATTTAAAGAAGCAACTAGAATTAGAGCAAGCTCATACTTTTCAGGTGGTAACAGCAAATCCTGAAATTGTTATGTGCGCAAAAAAGGATGAAAAATTCCATAAAATATTATTAAATACAGATTTAATTACACCT
The DNA here is from genome assembly GCF_042728695.1 of Bacillus sp. NPDC060175. Taxonomy (NCBI): domain Bacteria; kingdom Bacillati; phylum Bacillota; class Bacilli; order Caryophanales; family Bacillaceae; genus Bacillus; species Bacillus sp. NPDC060175. The sequence continues at coordinate 186,013 of NZ_JBHWYR010000002.1, read as the reverse complement.
GATGGTATTGGGGTTGTAAAAGCAAGTGGTATGCTTGGTACACCTTTAAAAGAGCGGGTAGCGGGATTTGATTTAATGAGCAATTTATTTGCAAAGTTATCAGAAGAGAATAAATCAGTATCTGTTTTCTTATTAGGTGCAAAACCACATGTTGTACAAGCCGCGGCTAATCATTTAACGAAGACATATTCGGCTGTATCTATCGTGGGTACTCAAGATGGATATTTTAAACAGGAAGAAGAAGAGAATATTGTTTCACGTATTCAAGAGGCAAAACCAGACCTATTACTTGTTGCACTTGGCTTCCCAAGGCAAGAAAACTTTATCCAAAACAATAAGCATCGTTTAGAAACGAAAATGGCTGTTGGAGTAGGCGGTAGTTTAGATGTGTGGGCTGGAGAGGTAAAGCGTGCACCAAAGTGGATACAAACTATTCATTTAGAGTGGTTTTACAGATTATGTAGTAATCCAACACGCTGGCGTCGTCAGTTAGTACTAGCCGAGTTTTTAAAAGAAGTAATGCGTTCAAAAAAGTAGCGGAACATCGCTACTTTTTTTTATTTGTTTATTTTTGATAAAGTGAAACTTTAATCAGTGGGGGTTGTTCATCCCCCACTGATTATTAGCCCGCACCAATCGGGCATTTACGGGCAGCGGGTTCCCAACTAACTTCTTTGCTCCAGCTGGATTTTGAGGTGGGAGTTCTACTGCCCACAAATAGCGGGATAAACATTGTACTTTTTGGGAATGATGAGGGAGAAATTTTTATACGAAAGTATTTTACTTATGCAATACACACATGTAAAATGATGTGTAAAGACACCTGTGTAAGGAGGACTTCTTGTGAGCAAGGTAAAAGAAATTTCGAAGCGAAAGCTACTTGGTATAGCAGGGCTTGGCTGGCTATTTGACGCAATGGATGTTGGAATGCTTTCATTTGTAATAGTGGCGTTGCAAAAAGAGTGGGGATTAAGTACTCAAGAGATGGGTTGGATAGGTAGCATTAACTCAATTGGTATGGCTGTAGGGGCACTCGTTTTTGGGATACTATCAGATAAAATAGGACGGAAATCAGTCTTTATTATTACATTATTACTATTTTCTATTGGTAGTGGCTTAACGGCTTTAACGACGACACTCACAATGTTCCTCGTTTTACGCTTTTTAATTGGTATGGGACTTGGCGGGGAACTTCCAGTTGCATCTACCCTTGTATCGGAGAGTGTTGAAGCACACGAACGTGGGAAAATAGTTGTACTATTAGAAAGCTTTTGGGCTGGTGGTTGGTTAATCGCAGCTCTTATCTCATATTTTGTTATTCCTAAATACGGTTGGGAAGTTGCTATGGTATTAAGTGCAGTTCCAGCGTTATATGCATTATATTTAAGATGGAATTTACCCGATTCTCCAAGGTTCCAAAAGGTTGCAAAAAGGCCATCTGTTATTGAAAACATAAAATCGGTTTGGTCTGGAGAATATCGTAAAGCAACAATTATGTTATGGATTCTATGGTTTTGTGTTGTCTTTTCCTATTATGGAATGTTCCTTTGGTTACCTAGTGTAATGGTACTGAAAGGCTTTAGTTTAATAAAAAGTTTTCAGTACGTACTCATTATGACTTTAGCTCAACTTCCAGGATATTTCACAGCTGCATGGTTTATTGAACGTCTTGGTCGTAAATTTGTATTGGTTACGTATTTAATTGGTACAGCATGTAGTGCTTATGTGTTCGGAATTGCGGATTCATTAACAGCATTAATAGTGGCGGGTATGTTACTATCCTTCTTTAATTTAGGTGCTTGGGGTGCATTATACGCTTATACACCGGAACAGTATCCAACAACTATTCGCGGTACAGGTGCAGGAATGGCAGCGGCATTTGGACGTATTGGTGGTATTCTTGGACCACTATTAGTAGGGTATTTAGTTGCTTCACAAGCGTCACTATCGCTAATATTTACGATTTTCTGTGGATCAATTTTAATTGGGGCACTTGCTGTCATTATACTTGGTCAAGAAACGAAACAGAGGGAATTAGTATAAAGTGAAACTTTAATCAGTGGGTGTTTTGTCCATCAACCACTGATTGTTAGCCCGCACCAATCGGGATAAAAGAAAAGGGGAACCAAAGTGGTTTCCTTTTTTCTGTTTTTTTAGATAAATAATGGTATAGTAAGAAAAAGGGATTGTTTCTTACTAAAGCGAATGTATACAACAAGACATATGGACAAAGGAATTAGGTGGATGGATAAATGAAAATCTTACTTATCATGGAAGAAACAGAAGAGCGAAGAAAATTAGTTGAGAACTTTATTGAAAACATTCGAAATGTAGAATGCTTTGAAGCGGAAACTGGAACAGAATCTTTGCTAATAATGAAAAAACATACACCTGATTTTGTTTTTTTAAATTCGCAATTAATGGATGGTACTGGTTTTGAATATTCGAGTTTGTTACGAGAAGTGAATTGTTATACGAAATTTATTTTTATTGGTGAGGATATAGAAGAGGCAATTACAGCTTTTCGTTTCCAAGCATTTTATTATTTATTACGACCATTTCGTGAAGAAGATTTACAGTTCATTTTATATAAAATGGGGAAAGAACAAGGTGAGAAAGCAAAGAGTCATTTGCGTAAATTGCCGATAGAAGGCCATGAGGGGATTAGATATATTTTCCCAGAAGATATTGTATATGTAAGTAAAAATAAGGAAAACAAAACCGTTTCAATTTATACAACAAATAATCAGTATATTTCAACATATACACTTCAGGAATTAGAAAATAAACTAAATGCATATGATTTTTTACGTGTACATAAAAGCTATTTAATTAATATGTCGTATGTACAAGAACTTAAACCTTATTATAATGGCACATATAATTTGCATTTAGACAGGTATGATGAGCAACCGATTCCAGTAAGCCGCAATTATGTAAAACGACTGCGAAATAAAATTGAATTGTGACAAGTAATGAGAGAATTTCAACATGATAATCTAAAAATCCTTCATGATAAGGAGGATTTAAGTAAAGTATTCAGAAAATTTAGTACAATCTCCACTAAGAAGTAGTAATGGGGGGATTGTATGTGAAAACATTGAAGTCAATTTTACTTTGGGGAGTTATTGCAGCGCTAGGAGCATCTGCTTTTGGTGTAATAGCGTTATCGCAAGGTGAGACAATTAATGCTGTATGGCTATTAGTTGCTGCTGTATCAGTGTATGCGATTGCGTATCGCTTTTATAGTAGATTTATAGCGAGGAAAGTTTTTGGCCTAGATAATAATAGACAAACACCTGCTCATACGTTAAATGATGGTAAGGATTATGTTCCGACAAATAAATGGGTTTTATTCGGACATCACTTTGCGGCGATTGCAGGGGCGGGTCCTTTAGTAGGACCGATTTTGGCGGCACAGATGGGGTATTTACCTGGGACAATTTGGATTATTGTTGGGGTAGTTATTGCTGGAGCTGTACAGGATTTTGTAATTTTATTTGCTTCAATGAGACGTAATGGTAAATCATTAGGAGAAATGATTAAAGATGAGATTGGTCCTGTTACAGGATTAATTGCAATGATTGGTATTTTAGGTATTATGATCATTTTATTAGCGGTATTAGCTTTAGTAGTTGTGAAGGCGCTTGTTGGAAGCCCATGGGGAATGTTTACGATCGCAGCAACGATTCCAATTGCTATTTTAATGGGAGTTTACATGCGTTACATTAGGCCGGGGCGAGTAGGAGAAGGATCAGTAATCGGTATTGTTCTACTAATCTTATCTCTTATTGGAGGACAATATGTAGCGGGAAATCCGACACTTGCAAGTATGTTTACTTTTAGTGGTGAGACAATTGCTATTATGCTTATCGTATATGGATTCATTGCATCAGCATTACCAGTTTGGATGCTTCTTGCACCACGAGATTATTTAAGCACATTTTTAAAAATAGGAACGATACTTGGATTAGCAATTGGCATTTTAGTTGTAGCTCCAGATTTAAAGATGCCGGCAGTATCTCAGTTTATTGATGGAACAGGTCCTGTTTTCTCAGGGAACTTATTCCCATTCCTATTTATTACGATTGCCTGTGGTGCGGTGTCTGGATTCCACGCTCTCGTCTCATCAGGTACGACGCCAAAAATGATCGAACAGGAGGGACATGCAAGGCCGATTGGTTATGGAGCAATGTTAATGGAGTCGTTTGTAGCAGCTATGGCTATGATTGCGGCTTGTGTATTAACACCAGGAACTTATTTTGCGATTAATAGTCCGGCCGCACTGATCGGTACGGATGTAACGCAGGCAGCTCAAGTTATTTCTTCATGGGGATTTGCTATTACACCAAATGAATTAAAAGACCTTGCTGTTAATGTCGGAGAACAGACCATTTTATCACGTACAGGTGGTGCACCAACATTAGCAATTGGTATGGCGTATATATTTTCACAAGTAATGGGCGGAACGGCGATGATGGCATTTTGGTACCATTTTGCCATTCTTTTTGAAGCACTATTTATTTTAACAACGATTGATGCTGGAACACGTGTAGGACGATTTATGATTCAAGATATTTTAGGGCATGTGTACAAGCCGTTTGCGAAAACAGATTCTACATTAGCGAATGTGGTTGCTACAACGCTATGCGTACTAGGCTGGGGGTACTTCTTATATCAAGGGGTAGTTGATCCTCTCGGTGGGATTAATACGCTATGGCCACTTTTCGGTATTGCAAATCAAATGTTAGCAGGGATTGCACTATTACTTGGAACGACAATTTTATTCAAAATGGGGAAAAAGGCATATGTTTGGGTGACACTTATCCCAACCGTCGGATTACTGATTGTAACGATGACAGCTGGTTATCAAAAGTTATTTCATGAAAATCCTAAAATAGGGTTTCTATCCCATGCGAAAGTGTTCCAAGGAGCATTAGATGATGGAAAGGTATTAGCTCCAGCTAAAAACGTTGCGCAAATGAAACAAATTATTTTTAATGATTATATTGATGCAGCTCTTTGTGGGATTTTTATGATAGTTGTAATTGCTGTATTAATTTCTGCACTTCGAATTTGGATTCAAGTATTAAGAAATAAGCCAATGCCGTTAAAAGAGGCTCCATATATTCCAAGAGACGAAAGTGAGTCGAGGAACTATGCTTAAAAGATTACGGAAGGTATGGGGAAAGAGAAACCAATTTATTAGTTTACTTGTCGGAGTTCCAAGTTATGAAACATATGTAAATCATATGAAAGTACATCATCCAGAAGAGGAAATCCTATGTCAAAAACAATTTTTTGCTGAGGCACAAGAAGCTAGATTCAATGCAAAAGGCGGAAAAATATCACGATGTTGTTAATGGAAGGGGCGAAATTTCGTCCCTTTTTTATTTTGTTGTTCCACGTGGAACAACAAAATAAAAAAGTTTGGGAATTATAGGGATTTCGTAATACAATAACATATGGAAAGGGATAGATGGAAAAGAAAAAGTAGGGAGATTATTTTATGTTCAGAGATCTATTTGTAAATATGACAATTATTCTTTCCTTTATCTTTGTAGGTGGTCAGCTTTTAAGAGATAAGCCGTTAAAAGAGGGATTCGCTGTTTGGCAAAAATGTGTAGTAGGTATTTTTACTGGAATATTAGGTGTATTATTAATGCATTTTGGTGTACATATTGAAGATAGTCTGTTGGATTTACGTTACTTGGCAGTTATTTTGGCAGTTATAATTGGGGGGGCGATAGCCAGTAGTATAACAGTTGCTATCATTTTAATAACTCGGCTACTTTTTACTGATTACTCTTTAGCCTCTGAATTGGCTTGCTATACTATCATAGTAACCGGAATTGGTATTGTCTTCATTTGGCGGATGAAAATTTCTATATTTACAAAGTGGATATGGCTTAATGTGTATAGCTTGTCTATTTTAATATTACCACTGTCTATTTTATTTAAGGATGTATCTGTAGTGGTATTATATTTTGTTTGTAGTATTGTTGCAGGATACATCACATTTGTAAGTGCAAGTTACGTATTGCAATCCAATGAATTATTTCAAACGATGAGGCATTATGCAACGATAGATGCATTAACGAATCTAGGAAATGTAAGACAGTTTGATTTAGAGATGAATCGTCATATTGGTAACAAACATATGAAGAATGATTCGCTTTGTTTATTACTTATAGATATTGATCACTTTAAGTATGTAAATGATACGTATGGTCATCCTGCTGGGGATGAAGTATTAAAACAAGTGGGGCGTATTTTACTAGAGAATGCACCATTCTCAAACTTGGTTTTTCGAAAGGGTGGCGAGGAGTTTGCCCTGCTATTACCAAAAAAGAGGTTAGCATATGGAACTCGTATAGGGGAACAAATTCGTCTAGCTGTTGAAAAGTATTCATTCCAATTGCAAAATGGAGAAAAAATAAAAATTACAGTTTCGGTCGGAATTTCAGAGTATGAAAAATCCCCAGAACAATTTATTCAATCAGCAGATGATGCATTATACTATTCAAAAAGAAATGGTAGAAACAAAGTTAGTACAGCATCATAAGGGCAAAGGAGGGAAGGGGATCTTTCCAAAAAGCTCCTGAAATAATTAAAACCCACAGGAAAAGTAAATTTTCTGTGGATTTTAATATAGTTTAAAGCTATCAATGGATAGTTTTAATTTTAGACAAGTTCTTTCGGTGCAACGAATTTGCGGTATGCACCGTGATGTGTTGGTCCTACATATTCGTTAATTTTGAATGAATGACGAATTGCAGCTGTGATGAATTCTTTTGCAGTTTTGACTGCTTCTTTCACAGTTTTTCCTTTTGCAAGTTCTGCTGTAATTGCAGCAGAATATGTACAACCTGCGCCGTGTGTATTCGTTGTATCAATCTTTTCTGATTCTAGAAGATCGAATGTTTCGCCGTCATATAATACATCAATAGCAGTTTCTGTACCTAGCTTGCTACCACCTTTAATTAGTACGTATTTAGCACCTAAAGCATGGATTTTCTTTGCAGCTTCTTTCATGTCCTCAAGGGAATTAATTTTCACACCACTTAATTGATATGCTTCAAATAAGTTTGGAGTAACAACTAATGCTTTTGGAACAAGAACGTCACGTAAGCAGTCATTTGTTTCAGGATGTAACGCTTCATCCGCTCCTTTACATACCATAACAGGATCAACTACTACATTTTCGAAATTGTGCTTTTCAATTGTTTCCGCAACCATTTCGATAATTTCTACTGATCCAAGCATACCCGTTTTTAAAGCATCTACGCCAACACCCTCAATTGTTGTTTCTAATTGTGGCTTTAATGTAGAAGCCGCGATTGGGAATACATTATGTGCCCAGCCGTTATGTGGATCCATTGTTACGATTGTCGTCAGTGATGTCATCCCATATACGCCAAGTTCTTGGAATGTTTTTAGATCTGCTTGTATACCAGCACCGCCACTTGTATCAGAACCAGCGATTGTAAGTGCCTTATTTAATGTCATTATGAAAGCCCCCTCAAGTGATATAATGAAAACTATGTTTTCACTATTATATCAATGTTACGAATAAGTACAAAGTGAAAAGTAGATGATTTATGTTAAGTACTATTTAAAATCTTGTATGTAGGAGACGAATTATGTTTCAAGAGAATCGTACAAATGAATTAGTTATATTAAAAGAAATTGCAGAAACGTTGAATACCTCAAATGATACATATCACGTACTTCAAGCTGTGCTGGAAAAGCTATTGAATGTAACTGGTTTAACGACAGGATGGATTTTTCTTGCGGATGAAAATGGTAGATATACGAAATTAATTGATTACCAATTACCAGAGGGATTGAGGTTCGAAAATAAACGGCCGATGTGTGAGGGGAATTGCTGGTGCTTACACCGCTTTGTGGAAGGAAAACTAGAGCGAGCAGTTAATATTATTGAATGTAAGAGAATTAATAATGCGATTGAATACAACTGGGGAGATACAGAAGGGATTGTACATCATGCGACAGTACCGCTAAAAGCAGGTGGAGACGAATTTGGCGTATTAAATGTGGCTAGCCCAGGTAAAACTCATTTTTCTGAAGAGGAATTAGTACTATTACAATCAGTTGCTTTCCAAATTGGAACAGCGTTAAAGCGCACCAAATTATATGAAAATGAAAAGAGAAGAGCCCATTATTATGTAAAGTTAGAACGCTTTATTCAAGCTTTAAGAACGATTCACAAATTTAATGCACTGCCAGAGGAAATTGTAAAGCAGGTAGGAAGTTTGTTTCTATGGGAGCAAGTCGTATTCTTTATTAGAGAAGAAAATGAATTGGCTGTGAGAGCTATTTATAAGACGGATGAACTACAAGAGGATTTGAAGATGGCAGCACAGGAAGCGTTGGAAAAAGAAGAGTCTGTCTTGTTGAAGCGTCAGGTTGGTAATATAGAGCATCCCAATAGGGCAGTTATCGCTATTCCGATACATATTCAAAATCATATATTTGGAGTATTAAGTGTAAGTTCTAATAATGGAGAATTTGATATAAATACGATAGATGTAGTACAAGCGTTAGCAAATCATATTTCATTAATGATAGAGAACTTAAGATTAAATGAAAAACGCCGCGAACTTGTACGAATGGAAGAGCGTAATCGTTTAGCTAGAGATTTGCATGATTCTGTTTCACAAAAGTTGTTTTCATTAACGTTTATGACGAAAGGCGCTGAAGCTGTCTTAAAGGGGAAAAATGAAAAGGTAGATCAGTCTTTGTATGAGATGCGTGAATTAGCACAAGGTGCCTTAAAAGAAATGAGGACATTAATTTGGCAGCTCCGTCCGGCTGGATTAGAGAAAGGGTTATTACCAGCTTTAAAGCAATATGGTGAAAGTTTAGGATTGAAAATTCGGGAACAAGTTACAGGTGTGCGTGATTTGCCGCGTGTAGTAGAAGAAGCGCTATGGCGAATTGGACAAGAAGCTTTAAATAACGTAAGTAAGCATGCGAATGTAGGAGAAGCGACGATTTATTTCAAAGTGACGGAGAAAAATGTATCATTAGAAATAGTCGATCAAGGAAATGGGTTTGTAGAAAAGGATATAAAAGAGAAGAAATCACTCGGTATGACTACGATGCGTGAAAGAGTAGAATTAGTTGGTGGAACAATTAAAATTGTAAGTAGTAAGAAACGAACGAGTGTAAAAGTAAATGTACCATTATGATGTGAAAATGAGGGAAGTTTGTGAAAATAAAAGTATTGTTAGTTGATGATCATACGGTTGTTTTAAAAGGATTGGCATTTTTTCTAAGTACACAGGAAGATTTTGAATTAGTTGGGGAGGCCAATAATGGAAAAGAAGCGTTAGTGAAAGTAGGAGAAACAAATCCTGATGTTGTACTAATGGATTTATATATGCCTGAGATGGATGGGATTGAGGCGACAGCTTGTATTAAAAAAGAATATCCAAACGTGAAAGTAATTGTCTTAACTAGTTTTTCTGATCAGGCTCATGTATTGCCAGCGTTGAAAGCTGGAGCGAGTGGTTATATTTTAAAAGATGTAGAACCAGACCAGCTTGTTGAAGCTATTCGAAGTGCGTATAAAGGTAATATTCAATTACATCCGGAGATAGCAAATGCTCTTCTCTCTCAAACATTACCGGAGGAAGAGAAAGAAGAAGAACCTTCCGTTCAAGTGGATGTGTTAACAGCGAGAGAAAATGAAGTATTGCAGCTATTAGCGAAAGGGATGAGTAATAAAGAAATCGCCTCTGTTTTAGTTATTACAGAAAAAACGGTAAAAGCTCATGTGAGTAGTATTTTGAGCAAGTTACATTTATCCGATCGCACACAAGCAGCATTATATGCAGTGAAAAATGGAATTGTATAAGACGAAAGTCGTAAGACCTAGTTCGCCTTTAGAAGGTGGACTTTTTTTATGGAAAAATACGTCTATGTGAGGACGTAATTGTCTTGATATAAAGATAAAATGTATTTGTAAGCAACAACAATTACAAGGGAGTACCCTTTTTCGTAAGTAATATATAACAACATAAGAGTGAGTAGTAGGAGGAAAAAAATCATGGCAACAGTTTTATTCGTAAAAGCAAACAACCGCCCAGCGGAACAAGCAGTTAGTGTGAAATTATACGAGGCATTTTTAGCAAACTATAAAGAAGCACATCAAAATGATACAGTAGTAGAACTTGATTTATATAAAGAAGAATTACCATATGTAGGCGTAGATATGATTAATGGTACATTCAAAGCAAGTAGAGGATTTGATTTAACAGAAGAAGAAGCAAAAGCGGTAGCAGTAGCTGATAAGTATTTAAATCAATTCTTAGAAGCTGATAAAGTAGTTTTCGGTTTCCCATTATGGAACTTAACGATTCCAGCCGTATTACACACGTATATTGATTATTTAAACCGTGCTGGTAAAACGTTTAAATATACACCAGAAGGTCCAGTTGGACTTATTGGGGATAAGAAGATTGCGTTATTAAATGCACGCGGCGGCGTATATTCTGAAGGTCCAGCAGCTGAAGTAGAAATGGCTGTTAAATATGTAGCAAGCATGATGGGCTTCTTCGGCGCAACAAACATGGAAACGGTAGTTATTGAAGGACATAACCAATTCCCAGATAAAGCAGAAGAGATCATTGCAGCAGGTCTTGAAGAAGCGGCTAAAGTAGCAAGTGAATTTTAATTAAAAACATAATCGTCACTCGAAAAAAGTAGCATTAACATGTAAACGTTAATGCTACTTTTTTTATATTTTAAGTTCATCAGCCAGTTTTTGTAATTGAATTCGACTTTGTATGTAATAGGTTCTTCCTACTTTTTTTAAGTAGTTTTGCTGGCAAAACTGGTTTAATACATATAAAAGATGGCGGTAACTAACGTTTAAGTATTCTGAGACCTCAGTATGTTTTTCGGTATAGCAATTATTTTGTTCCGTTAATAGAATAAACGCAGCTAATCGATTTTCAAATGGATAACTATAGTTTTTGGCGTAATTTTCCGTTCGGGTAATTGTTTTTTCTCCAATAAATTTGCATAGTTTCTGTAGAAAGGTAGCATCTTGCAATAAAAGATGCTGACAATCTTTAAGGGGAAGCGCTAAGCAAATACAATCTTCAATTACCTCAACCGCTTTCGTAACGGATTCTACGCCAATTAATCCTAGTTCCCCAATGAACGAAGGCTCTTGAATAAAGTGAATTAAGGACACTTTCCCATTTTTATGACTCATATATATTTTGGCTTTCCCAGAAATTAAGTAATAGAGATAAGGGAGGTCGATTCCCTCATTACAGATCATCTCTTTCTTTTGAAAAGAATGCAGTTCTACATATGGTAAGACATTAAAGGAAAAAAGAGTATGAAATTGGTGAATTTGCATGTGTTGATAAATTTCTTTCTCATTTTTGCTGATTTTCATATTTTCACCCCTGTTTGTAGTATGAGATATCTCCTATTATTTTTACAAGGAAGAATGATACGATTTATGTAAATTTGTTTTTGTAGAAAAGAGAGTGTGAGGGGTTTATGAAAAAATATAAAACATTGCTATTTGATGTAGATGATACGTTACTAGATTTTCAAAAGGCTGAGAAAATCGCTTTACGGATGCTTTTTGAAGAGAAGGGGCTTCTTTTAACCGATGAAATAGAGGATCGTTATAAAAAAATAAATAAAAGCCTTTGGGATTCTTTTGAAAAAGGTGAAATAGCGCGAAATGAAATTATAAATACACGATTTTCCATTTTGTTTAAAGAGTACGGGGAAGAAGTAGATGGAATATTATTCGAAAATAATTATCGCAGCTACTTAGAAGAAGGAAACCAACTCATGCAAGGTGCGTTTGAATTTATAAATCAAATTCAAAGTAAGTATGATTTATATATAGTGACAAACGGTATTTCTAAAACGCAAGATAAACGTTTGCGTAATGCAGGATTACATTCATTGTTTAAAGATATTTTTGTTTCTGAAGATACGGGATTCCAAAAGCCGATGAAAGAGTATTTTGATTATGTTTTTGAACGTATTCCTAACTTCGTTTCTGAAGAAGGGCTTATTATTGGTGATTCGTTAAGCGCCGATATTAAAGGTGGATATGTAGCAGGAATTGATACTTGTTGGTTTAATCCAGAAAAGAAATCAAATGATAGCGAGATTATGCCAACATATGAAGTGCATAATTTTGAAGAATTATACGCATTATTAAAGCAGCTTGTGTAACAAAAATAGGCAGTGGAACTTTTGTCCCCACTGCCTATTTTTATTAATTTGTAGTTTCGTTATGTTTAGGAAGTGGAAATGCATTCCCGATCGCTGCTGCCCCGAGCATCGGTAATAATAAATTGAGCGGGAAAAACATGAGTAATAGTAATGTTATAGCTATTGGTTTTCTTAATGCATAGCTTGAAATAGCTGTCGTGACGATGGCTACAGAAGATATTGGATCTATAGGCAGAATAGAAGCTATAGCGTATCCGATACTTGATCCAGCAAATATAATTGGGAAAATATGTCCGCCGCGCCAACCCGTATTTAAACAAACGGCAGTAATACATAATTTTAAAACTCCTGAAAGAAGTAGTATCCAGAAAGATAAATGGCTCCATTCAACGACTAAATCTTTTAATTGATGTTCCCCTGAAAATAATGTGTAAGGGAGAAAAGTTCCTGTAATTCCTAATAAAATACCGCCTATAATTCCAAGTGATACCTTGTATTCCCTGAAGGGGTGGATTAATTTCTCTAATGTGAATTCTAATTTGAAATAAAAGAAACCAACTATAGCACCAGTGCTAGCAAGTGGAAGAAAAGCAATCCACTCATTAAGAGAAAGGGAACCTTCCCCAAAATCAACAATAAAGGATCCACGATTATCGAGTTTACTAAGTAATAAGTAAACGGAAAAACCAGCAAAAGTGGTAGCTAAATATACGATTGCTTTTTTTCCTTTCGAAAATTCATTAATTTGCTCACCCTCATTTTCATTCGGAGCTAAATAACCGAATAATGGTGCATTAAAAATAACACTTAAAGTAGCACCAATTCCAATCTCTGTTAGTTCATTCATTCCCTTTAAAGCAAATTTAAAGCGATCTCCTACCCATGTACAAAGTCCACCGATAATTCCAACAAGTGCAGCTTCTGGTCCTAAACTAGCTCCAAATATTAAAACGATAATCGCAGTTAAAGTAGCTTTATGTACAAAACTGTATTTAATTCTACCTGTTTTTTTATATTCAGCCATCACTTCCGGCATAAGACGTGGGTATGTGCCGAAGTATTTTTGTGTTAAACCAACGAGGATACCACCGATGATTGTTACACAAATGGTGTAATAAGGGGGAGAAGAGAAAATAGTAGGTAAGTATCCCCAAATAAAGTGAATTCCGATATTTATTGTAACTAAAAATAACCAGACTGTAGCTCCTACTATAGAGCCCAAAAGAAGGCCATATAGGACGAGTATATAGTGCATGTCCTTTTTATTTGTCATGTTCTACCTCCGTTATGTAAGTTTTCATGTAGAAAGGATTAAATATGCTAGTGTGAAATGAATTGAATATATATAGTATCTTTTTGAGGGTTTGGCTTATTCAATATATTGAGATCTCATGAAAATTTGAAACCAACGCGGTTAAACCACTTATTTAATTCTATATATTGATTGGAGTTTTTAAAAGGTCTTTTTCAAATCAATATGGAATATATTTCTTTTATTGTTTATATTAAATTCCTTACATTTAATTTAGAACATTCAGAAAAACTGTTTGACATCAGGAATTTATTGCTATAAAATCAACGGTAATTGCATAGTCTTATCAAGAAAAGGTGGAGGGACAGGCCCGATGAAACCTTGGCAACAGCCGTATAACGGAATTGTGCCAAATCCTGCAGGTAATAATCCTGAGAGATAAGAAAGATCCTTTAGAGCGTGTTTTCAAACTGCTCCTTTCTTGTTTTCAGGAAAGGGGCAGTTTTTTATTTTGCATAAAGTGAAACTTTAATCAGCGGGGGTTTGTCCCTCCCCCGCAAATAGTGGGATAAAAGAAAGGAGAATGAGAGATGGGAGAATCATGGGGGAAAGGAACGATTTGTGTGCAAGGTGGCTATACGCCAAAAAATGGTGAGCCGCGTGTTTTGCCGCTTTATCAAAGTACAACGTATAAATACGATACGTCAGATGATTTAGCAGCACTATTTAATTTAGAGGCAGAAGGATATATATATACGCGTATTGGAAATCCTACTCTAGCTGCATTTGAGCAGAAGTTATCAGATTTAGAAGGCGGTGTAGGGGCTGTTGCAACAGCTTCTGGGCAGGCAGCTATTATGCTTGCGGTTTTAAATATTTGCAGTAGCGGAGACCATTTACTTTGTTCTTCAACTGTTTACGGGGGAACGTTTAATTTATTTGGAGTGAGTTTGCGTAAGCTTGGCATCGATGTTACGTTCTTTAATCCTAATTTAACGGCAGATGAAATTGCGGCACTTGCTAATGATAAGACAAAACTCGTTTATGCAGAATCGTTAGGAAATCCAGCAATGAATGTTTTGAATTTCAAAGAACTTTCAGCGGCAGCAAAAGAATTAGAAGTACCTTTTATCGTTGATAATACATTAGCGACGCCTTATTTATGCCAGGCGTTTGAACATGGGGCAAATATCATTGTCCATTCTACAACGAAATATATTGATGGCCATGCAAGTTCTCTAGGCGGCATTGTAATAGATGGAGGGAACTTCGATTGGACAAATGGAAAATACCCTGAGCTTGTCGAACCTGATCCGAGTTATCACGGCGTAAGCTATGTTCAAAATTTTGGAGCAGCAGCATATATTGTGAAAGCGCGTGTTCAGTTATTAAGAGACTACGGCAACTGTATGAGCCCATTCAATGCATATATTAGCAACATTGGCCTGGAAACGTTGCATTTACGAATGGAGCGTCATAGTGAAAATGCTCTCGAAGTTGCTAAGTGGCTTGCTAATCATGATCGTATTGAATGGGTGAATTATCCGGGGTTAGATAGTAATGAAAATTACTCGTTAGCACAAAAATATTTGAAAAAAGGTGCTAGTGGAGTTTTAACTTTCGGTATTAAAGGCGGATTAGAAGCAGCAAAAGAATTTATCGCAAATGTAAAACTTGCAACTCTTGTAACGCATGTAGCTGATGCAAGAACTTGTGTAATACATCCTGCTAGTACGACGCACAGACAATTAAGCGCAGAAAATCAGCGTTTAGCTGGCGTTACATCTGATTTAATCCGTTTATCGGTCGGTATAGAAGATATTTCTGATATTATTGCAGATTTAGAAGCGGCGCTAGTCGGAGGCAAACAACATGCCGATCATAATTGATAAAGATTTACCAGCTCGTAAAGTATTGCAGAAGGAAAATATTTTTGTAATGACGAAGGAGCGAGCAGTAACACAAGATATACGTGCTTTGAAAATTGCTATATTAAATTTAATGCCTACAAAGCAAGAAACAGAGGCACAATTACTTCGTTTAATTGGAAATACACCGCTGCAATTAGATGTTCATTTACTTCATATGGAATCGCATCTGTCTCGCAATGTAGCGCAGGACCATTTAACGAGCTTCTATAAAACATTCCGTGATATTGAGAATGAAAAATTTGATGGACTCATTATTACAGGAGCACCAGTTGAAACTCTTTCTTTTGAAGAAGTAGATTATTGGGAAGAGCTTGGACGTATTATGGAGTATTCAAAAACAAATGTAACATCTACGCTTCATATTTGCTGGGGGGCACAAGCAGGTTTGTATTATCACTATGGTGTGCCGAAGTATCCTCTTGCGGAAAAAATGTTTGGTGTATTTGAACATGAGGTTCGCGAGCAACATGTGAAATTGTTACAAGGGTTTGATGAAGTGTTTTTTGCTCCGCATTCTCGTCATACAGAAGTACGAGAGAGCGACATTGAAAAAGTGAAAGAATTAACGTTATTAGCCAATTCTGAAGAAGCAGGTGTTCATCTTGCTATTGGGCAAGAGGGAAGGCAAGTTTTCGCACTCGGACATAGTGAATATAGTTGTGATACGTTAAAGCAAGAATACGAACGGGACTGCCAAAAAGGGTTAAATATTGATGTGCCAAAAAATTATTTTAAACATAATAATCCAGATGAGAAGCCACTTGTTAGGTGGAGGAGTCATGGGAACTTATTATTCTCTAATTGGCTGAATTATTATGTGTATCAAGAAACCCCTTATATATTGTAAATAGTGATTGTGTAACACGTGGTAGCGTTTTCCTTGTAAAGATCAACCTTTATTTTTCCGAATGTTCTAAATTAATTGTTTTTCTGATTTTTCGTCTATATAATTCATCTAAACACAATTTTTGAGGGGTGGACAGTATTATGAAAGAAATTCAAGTGGGGTTATTAGGTCTTGGGACGGTTGGTAGTGGTGTAGTTCGTATTATTACAGATCATCAAGAACGACTTATACATCAAGTCGGTTGTCCAGTGAAAGTAACGAAAGTGTTGGTGCAAAATATTGAGAAAGAGAGAGAGGTAGAGGTACCTTCTACTCTATTAACACAAGATGTGAATGAAATTTTAGATAATCCTAATATTGATGTTGTCATCGAAGTAATGGGCGGCATTGATGATGCGAAAGCATATATTTTACAGGCTTTAAAAGGAGGGAAGCACGTTGTGACTGCAAATAAAGATTTAATGGCGTTACACGGAGCGGAACTCTTAGCGGTAGCAAAAGATAACAAGGCTGATTTATTTTATGAAGCAAGTGTAGCTGGAGGGATTCCAATTTTACGAAGCATCGTAGAAGGACTTTCTTCAGATCTTATTACGAAAGTAATGGGAATTGTAAATGGAACGACAAATTTTATTTTGACGAAAATGTCAGACGAAGGGAGAGCATATAACGACGTGTTAAAAGAAGCTCAGCAGCTTGGATTTGCAGAAGCAGATCCAACATCAGACGTAGAAGGTTTGGATGCAGCAAGAAAAATGACGATTTTGGCTACTCTCGGTTTCTCTACAAATGTAGAGCTTGGAGATGTGAAGGTAAAAGGAATTACTTCTATTACAGCAGAAGATATTGAATATAGTAAGAGCTTAGGCTATACAATTAAATTAATTGGCCTTGCAAAGCGAGATGGCGAGAAATTAGAGGTTACAGTTGAGCCAACTTTACTTCCAAATGCACACCCTCTTGCGGCAGTGCAAAATGAATATAATGCTGTCTATGTGTATGGTGAAGCGGTAGGAGAAACGATGTTTTATGGTCCGGGAGCAGGAAGCTTACCGACAGCGACAGCTGTTGTTTCTGACCTAGTTGCTGTAATGCAAAATATTAGGTTAGGTGTAACAGGAAATAGTGCGGTAGTCCCGCAATATCAAAAGGTACTAAAAGAGCCAGATGAAATTATTGTGAAAAAGTTTTTAAGACTTCATGTGAAAGACGAAATTGGTGTATTTGCAAAAATTACATCATTGTTCTCTGAACGCGGTGTTAGTTTTGAAAAGATTATTCAAATGCCACTTGAAGAGAAAGGGAAAGCAGAAATCGTAATTGTAACGCATCGTGCTTCTCTTGCGGATTATGAGTACATTCTACATACATTGCAATCGTATGAAGAAATAGATTGTGTGAAAGCAAACTATCGAATTGAAGGAGATGCTAAGTAGTATTGCATCTAATAAAACGAAAAAACCTATTAAGCGGCTTGCTTAATAGGTTTTTTTCTATTTAAAATCTGCGTACCGATTTGAATAAATGCTTGAATGATCCAACCTGTTGTAAAGGATAAGATAATTGTTCCAAAATAGATTGGTCCATCTAATAAAAAGCTTAATGTTAAAAATAAAAAGGCTAATGAAATTTCTGTTCTTCTAAATGTCCATTTTTTCTTCTCGGCAACGGTTAAAACGAAAGCTTCTTGAGGTGCTGCGCAAAGGTTTGTAGAGACGTAAAGACCAATTCCGGCTCCGACGAATAGATTTCCACAAATAAGTGTTATATATTTTGGAAGAGAGCGGATAGCATCCATAATAGTTGTAACGGAACCAACCCAATCAACAAAAAGAGAAATAAGAATCATTGTGACAATTGTGCCGATTGTAATTTGTTTTTTATCCCAAAAGAGTACGATCAAGGTAAAAACAAAGTTAATCATGAAAATCCAAAAACCAATACTTATCCCAAAATTTTGATATAGTGCAATAAAGAAGGAATCATAAGGGCTAAGTCCAAAGGAAGTAATGGTCGTCATCATATTAATGCCGATGGCGAGAATGAGTAAACCGCCAATGAAAAATATATATTCTAATTTGAATCGAAGCATAGTTGTATATCCTTTCAAAATGTATTTGCTAGGAAAGGATATACTGTGGAAAGCTTACCAGGTCAAGCAAGAATTTTTGCGGGGAGGGGAAGAATGAGATGACTAATATAAGAAAGATTGCTGAACTTGCTGGGGTATCTGTTTCAACTGTTTCACGTGTACTCAATAATCATCCGTATGTGAATGAACAGAAACGAAAAGAGATTTTAGCGATTATAGAAGAATTAAATTATACGCAAAATGTGAATGCTATTCATTTAGTGAAAGGAAAAACGAATGTAATTGGCGTTTTATTGCCGCACGTAAATGATCAATATTACAGTGCCATTATTGGGGGGATATCGAAGGAAACCGCAAAGAACAATTATAATATGATGCTTTGCCAGACAAATTATAGCGAAGAAAAAGAGCTTGAAATTTTACATATGTTAAAAATGAAAAAGCTTGATGGAGTAATTATATGTTCAAGGACAAATAGTAAGGAAAAACTTGAAGAGTATACGAAGTTTGGTCCAATTGTGATGTGTGAGGAAATAGATTCGAATTTCATTTCAAGTGTACATATTGATTACTACAAAGTATTTTCGCGCGGGATGAAAAGCTTAATAGATGCTGGTCATACACGTATTGGATATTGCATTGGAAGAAGTAATAGCATTAATAGCCAAAGGCGAAAAAAGGCGTATGATGATTCACTTCAACAGATTGTTGTAACACCGTTAGATGCCTGGAAGTTTAAAGGCTGTTTTACGGTGGAAGATGGGCGCAATGTAGTCAGGGAATGGGCTAGTATGTCTGTAAAACCGACGGCGTTTCTTGTATCTTGCAATCATATTGCTGCAGGAATGGTAACGGAGGCGAAAAAACAAGGAATTCGTATCCCAGAGGATATTACAATTATCGGATGTGATGATCAAGAGGTGGCAGATATATTAGGTATTACGACGATTTCGCATTCTAGTAAAAATGTTGGTGTAAAGGCATTTGAATTATTATATGAAAAGATTAATGATGTGGAAATAGATGTGAAACATGTAGAGCTATTACCAAATTTGGTAGATAGGGAAACGACATAATAGAGAAGGTGTGAAAATCGCTTTTCGAAAATTCGTTTGGTATAATTATGGACAATCTATAGGGGCTAAAAGGGGTTTTGATATGAGATCAAAATTAGTAAAAGTAATTCTATTCATTACAATTGCGTCTTTCTGTTTATTTGCATACGGTTTTGTTTCGGGTGTAAATGATGTATTAAATCCGAAAGCTTCAAAATTAATTACGAAGACTGACGTAGTGGAAAAAGAGAAAAAGAAAACAGGAACGTTACAAATAGTTAGTTTAGGTGATTCGTTAACGCGCGGCGTTGGTGATAAAGAAGGAATTGGCTATATTGGACGAATGAAAGAGGATTTACAAAAAGATTATAAACAAAAAGTTGCACTAACCAATTTGGCAGTTAGTGGTGCGAAAATGCCCGATTTATTAAAACAAATCGAAAGCAGCGGAGCTCAATATTCAATTAAGCAAGCAGATGTAATTGTTTTAACAATTGGAGGAAATGATTTGTTCCCAGGATGGGAATCGCTCGGGAAAATAGATTTAGAGACGTATCGTCCTGATACAGAAACGTTTAAAAATGAAGCAAAGAAAATTATAGAAGAAATTCGTAAATTAAACACAGATAGTCCTATTTTTTGGCTAGGTTTATACAATCCTTTTGAGGATGTAGAAGATTTAAGAGGTTCATCAAATATTGTTGTTGATTGGAATGCTTCTTTAGAGAAGTTAGCATTAAATGATAAAAATGTATATATTACACCGACATTTGATTTATTCCAAAATCGCGGAAAAGATGTATTATACTCCGATCATTTTCATCCGAATGAAGTAGGTTACACATATATGGCAGAGCGATTAGTCCAAAACGTCGTAAGTAAATTAAAACTAGAACAAGGAGGGATAAAATGACGATGATACTTTCCGTACGAGACGTGAAGAAGGTAATTGGAAAGAAGACACTTGTAGAAGACATTTCATTTGATGTAAAACAAGGAGAAGTGTTTGGCTTTTTAGGGCCGAACGGAGCTGGGAAAACGACAACAATTCGAATGTTAGTCGGACTGATTAAAGCGACAGAAGGCACTATTTCTATCGGTGGTTATTCTATTAAGGAAAATTTCAGGGAAGCGATGCGTCAAATTGGAAGTATCGTTGAAAATCCAGAGCTTTATACATATTTAACGGGATGGGAAAACTTAAAGCAATTTGCGCGCATGCTTGGGGATATATCAGATGAACGTATTATTGAAATTGCAAAAATGGTTCATTTAGATGAGCGTATTCACGATAAGGTGAAAACATATTCCCTCGGTATGAAACAACGTCTCGGAATTGCACAGGCGCTTCTTGGAAACCCGAAATTGCTCATATTAGATGAACCGACGAATGGTTTAGATCCAGCTGGGATTAGAGAACTGCGAGAATTTATACATAAGCTTGTAAAAGAAGAAAATATGAGTGTGTTTATTTCGAGTCACTTATTAAGCGAAGTACAAATGATATGCGACCGTGTTGCTATTATTCATAAAGGAAAAATGATAACAGTTGCACCTATTGAAGAGTTGATCAAAACAGCGAGTGATCGTGTAGAATGGGTCGTTACACCAATTTCCAAAGCGAAAGACATGTTAGACGCTGCTGAAGAGGTAGAGGAAGTTATTATAGAAGATGAGCGTTTACTATGTCGTATGGATGTTGCGTCTATTAATGTTTGGAATAAGCACTTTGTAGAAAACGAGATAGATGTACATAGCGTCAAAGAGCTTGTATTTACGCTAGAAGATTTATTTATTGAACTCACAAGGGGTGAGCAACATGCGTGAATTTGCAAATCTAGTTTTAAATGAATCAGAAAAGATTTATCGTAAGAAACGGATTGTTGTTGTCATGCTTATTTTAGCAATCTTGATTCCGCTTTTTGTGTATGCTCAGTATCGTGAAATAGAAACAACGCAAAAAAGGCTGGGCACGACCGATTGGAAAGTATCATTACAGCAACAAATTGTTGATTCACAAAACCGTTTGAACAATTCTAGATTGCCAGAAGAATGGCGTGATTGGTTAAAAGTAAGAGTGGAGCAACAACAATATTATTTAGATCATGATATTAATCCGACTGCGCCAGGAGCACCGACATTTGTGAGGGCGTTTATTGAACAAGGAATAACGTTATTTATTCCATTGCTCGTTATGATTGTCGCCATTGATATTGTTTCAGGAGAACGAAGCGATGGTACGATGAAAATGCTTCTGACGAGGCCAATTCGGCGCTGGAAAATACTCCTTAGTAAATACGTGACGATGTTATTTTTCATTTCGCTCATATTGCTTCTTGTTGGTGTGTTTGCTTATGCATTATCAGGGCTTGTATTTGGATACTCTGGATGGAATTTACCTGTGTTAACAGGATTCGTCATTGATAAGGAAACGTTAAATACAAACTTTGTACACCTTATTCCGCAGTGGCAATACATTTTAATGGCGTACGGACTAGCTTGGTTTGTTGCTATCGTTGTTGGAACTATATCATTTATGGTCTCTGTTTTAATTCGAAATACACCAGCTGGTATGGGCGTTATGTTAGCTGCGTTAATTGCAGGCGGCATTTTAAGTTCGTTTGCAACGTCTTGGGAAGGTGCGAAATACATTTTTAGTGTCAACTTATCGCTAACGGATTATTTATCAGGAAAACTGCCTGCATTACAAGGTTTATCAATGGGATTTTCTTTAATGAATTTAACGGTTTGGGCAGTAGTATCTCTTATCATTTCATTTATAGTATTTACAAGGCAGGATATGGTGAATTAATTGGATAGGAAGTGAAGGCATGGAAAACATTTTGCAGAATGATTGGGGACCATTACTTGGGCCAGAATTTGAGAAAGAATACTATCAATCTTTAGCTAACTTTTTAAAAGAAGAGTATGAGGCGCATGTGATTTATCCAAAGAAAGAAGATATTTTTAAAGCTCTTCAGTATACAAGTTATGAAAATACAAAGGTCGTTGTTTTAGGACAAGACCCATATCATGGACCGAATCAAGCACATGGTTTAAGCTTTTCTGTACAACCTGGTATTAAAACGCCGCCATCATTGCTAAATATGTATAAAGAACTTCGAGATGAATACGGTTATGAAATTCCGAATAACGGTTATTTAGTAAAATGGGCGGAGCAAGGAGTATTATTATTAAATACTGTATTAACGGTTCGTCAAGGTGAAGCAAATTCTCATAAAGGAAAAGGATGGGAGCATTTCACAGATCGCGTAATTGAGCTATTAAATGAACGTGAAAAGCCAGTTATTTTCATATTATGGGGACGCCATGCACAGGCGAAGAAAAAGTTAATTACAAAGACGAATCACCATATCATTGAATCTGTACATCCAAGCCCACTATCAGCAAGACGTGGTTTCTTTGGCAGTAAGCCATATTCTAAAGTAAATACGATTTTAGCTAATATGAGTGAAAGAGAAATCGATTGGCAGATCCCAAATTTGTAAATAGAAAAGGTAGTTAACAGTCGTTAACTACCTTCTTATTATTGTTCATTTTTTAGTTTTGCATCTAGTACAAAAGTACCAAATGGGATAACTGATGCAACAAGTGCCCCAAGTGCCCATAAAATTGTTTTACGGTGTACGATTGTTACTTGAATTACCGCAAAGATGAATAGTATGAATAAAACGCCATGAGCCATACCTGTAATTTTAACAGCTGTTGCAAACCCTGCAAAATATTTTAATGGCATTGCTACAAATAATAGTAATAGGAAAGAAATCCCCTCAATTAAGCCGATTGCTCTTAATCGTCCGATTGGTGTAGATAACATGAAATAGCCTCCTTTAACGTATGCTTGTATATAGTAAATTTGTATTCTTTTTCAAAATAAAATAGTCTATTTTGTTCCATTATATACAAAAAGAAAGTTTACACTACGAGAATAGTGCAAAGTTCAAAATATAGTCACAAAAGCATTGTAATTTAAATAAAAACCTATTTGAAGTATTTGACTTCAAATAGGTTTTATGAATGAAAATATTAAACAAGCACTTCGCTTTTTAGTACGAATTTCTCTACAACTTTAGCAACGCCATCATTCATATTTGTATCTGTTATATAGTTTGCAATTTCTTTAATATCATCTGGCGCATTACCCATTGCAACGCCAAGACCGGCAAATTCAATCATCGATTGGTCGTTATAGCTATCGCCCATTGCGATAACTTCTTCACGCTTAATGCCAAGTTTTTGGATTAATTGGTTTAAGCTCGTTCCTTTTGTAACACCATGTTCAGTAAATTCTAAGAAGAATGGTTTAGAACGCATAACGCTTAATTGGCCTTCTAGCTGTTTTTGTAATTTCTTTTCTACTTCAACAAGGCGTTCAGCTTCTTTGTTCATTAATACTTTTACTACAGGCTCTGTTACAGCGGCTTTAAAATCATCTACTACAACGATTGGCATACCAGTAATGTCGCCCTCAATTTCAGTATAAGGATTATTTTCTTCTGTTACGATATCATCGCCAATATAAGTATGAATCCATACATCTTCAGTTTTACTAATTTCAAATAGGTTGTGAACGATTTCAGGAGATAGCGTACTACTAAAGATTTCTTCATTTGTTTTACAGTTAATAATTTTTGCGCCGTTAAAAGATAGAATGAAGCTGCCGTATTCTTCTAAACGAAGCTCTTTTGCGACGTTGCGCATACCAAACGTTGGACGCCCAGAAGCAAGTACTACTTTAACTCCTTGCTCTTGTGCTGTCATTAAAGCCTCTTTCGTACGAGGTGAAATGGTATGGTCATCGCGTAATAAAGTATCATCTAAATCTAAAACAATCATTTTATAAGTCATATCGAAAATTCCTTTCTTTGTTGGAATAGAAATAAATTTTTATGAAGATAGTGGGGAATATATAGTAAGACATCGAACTTCTTTGCATGAAATTAGGAGAAGTTCTGCATTGTTAGTATAAATTATCATGAGCGTGTTGCCCATGATAATTTATACCGCAAACGCCCGATTGATGTGGGCTAATAATCAGTGGGTGATGAACAAAACCCCCACTGATTAAAGTTTCACTTTATCATTATCGTAACAACTCTAAAGGTAGAGTGCAATAATGGAAGTTTTCCAATTTACGATAGTTGTTTTTCGTGCGAACGAGAAAATAGTATTTCCAGCAAGATAGCCATGACAGATCCAAGAACGAGACCGTTACTTAAAAATGATGCTAAAAATGGCGGCAGCGTAGAAAATGCTCCGGCTGGAACGAACATAACTCCGATTCCTGTAAAGATTGAAAGACCTGCTACTTTAAATAATTGTTCTTTATTTTGTACAGTGTCATATTCGCGAAAAGCGAGACCAATCATGCTTGCAAATACAGGATAAATCGCAGCATACCCAACTGCAACGGGGATTGCCGCAAAGAATGAAGTAATCTTTGGGAATATACTAACAAGAATGATAAAGCTTGACCCTAACATAAATGGAAGGCGCTTATAAATATTTGTCGTTGCAATAAATCCTGCGGATCCAGAAATGGCGACAGGACCAATGGCTGAAAATAGACCGCCTAGCAATTGATTTATTCCTGTTATAATGCCAGCTTGTTTGAATCGGTTCTCCGCGGCATTTTCTTCATACTTAGAAACAACCTTTTGTACAACGCGAATACTTGCTAACATATTTGTTAGAAGTAGTAGTGTGACGAAAACGACCGTAATTGCCATGTTCCATTCAATGCGGGGCATTCCGAAAACAAATAGAGATGGAAGACGAATTATATCTGTCACAGGTGTTACTGGATTAGATAATCCGAAGCACGCAAATAATATCCAGCCGCAGACGATACTGAAAAGAACGGAATATTGTCCAATAATAGGTAGCTTCATAATGAAAAAAGATAGTAAAATAACAATGAGTGAAAGAATAAATACCTTTGGTTGTACTTCTGTATGTTGTCCATCAAGGCCAAACATCCCTTTTAAGAAGGAGCCACTAAGTTGTGCGACAAGAAGGAATAAATACGTTCCAATTACTGTAGGTGTAAAGTAACGAACTAGTTTATCGATTAGTCCAAAAACACTAAGAATAATACAAATGATGCCACTTAATAGGAAAGCGTACTGAAGGACCTTAAGTGTTTCATTGCTTGATCCAAATAATACGACGCCTAAACTTGCATACAGGGAGAAAATTCCCCACCAAAGGCCTGCGGGACCTTCTTGAATAGGAAGTTTATGACCGAATATAGCTTGCAGTAGGCCGGCAAAACCGAGAACAAATAATGTCCTTTGTACAAACGCGATAGCTTCAGCGCCGTCGAGGCCGTAACTAGTTGCAACACTAATTGGTACAATAAGACTTCCAGCTAAAATAAATAGTGCCCATTGTAAGGCAGAAAGAAATAGCTTCATTATATCAACCTCTTTCATAGATTCCGTTTCTAGTATATAGGTATTTCATTTCCTTTGGCAAAGATTGTAGATAGAGAAAAGAGTTGAAATATAATATGAATGCACGTAAGCAATTATGGATAGCAGTTATATGTATGACCTTTGTTGTAATTCTAGGAACGCTAGGATTTATGACAATTGAAGAGATTAGCTTGTTTCAAGCATTTTGGATGACGATGATTACTGTATTAACGGTTGGATATGGTGATGTAGTGCCTGTAACACAGGCAGGAAAATTTTTTGCGCTCCTTATTATACCTGTTGGCGTCGGTATCGTTACGTATGCAATGGGGGTAGTAGCAGCTATGATCATTGAGGGTAACTTATTTCATGCGGTGCGGAGGAAGAAGATGGATAAACAAATAGCACAGTTACAAAAGCATATTATAGTATGTGGTTGCGGAAGAGTAGGGCTTCAAGTTGTACATGAATTACAGGAAAAGAAAATCCCATTTGTAGTTGTGGATAAAGATGAAAGTATATTCGAACAGGAAAAGCTTTTATATGTACATGGGGATGCAGCTGAAGATCAAGTGTTACATAATGCCGGAATTTCGAAGGCAGCGGGTCTAGTGGCTATCGTAGCAAACGATGCTGAAAATGTATTTATTACATTAACGGCAAGAGGGCTTAATGATGCAATTAAAATTGTAGCAAGAGCTGAAAAGCCAGAAACAGAAGAGAAATTACGGCGCGCTGGTGCAAATAAGGTTATTAATCCATCTAGTATGGCAGGAATTCATATCGCAAAAGGTATTGCGAATCCGTTAACAGTTCATTATATTGATACAGTATTGTATGGAATAGAGCAATCATTTGTAATTGAAGAAATTCAAGTTGGTAAAGATTCTATCCTAGCCAGTAAATCGTTACTAGAGAGTAATGTGAGAAATCAATTTGATGTAACAATTTTAGCAATTTTGAGAGATGGGGATATTATCCATAATCCAACGGGGCAGGAAAAACTGCAAGAACATGATATGATAATAGTATTTGGTTCAGTGGAGAAACTGGGGCAATTTGAGAAAGAACTACAAAGTAAGAGGTGACAAGGAATGCAAGTATCTAGCGATAAGGTTTTAAATAAAATGGCGAGTGAAATTGCAAAGGCAAAAAGTAGTGAAGGACAAAAATCAAAAGAGCATTTATTAGTTGTGCGTGCATTATGTGATTTATTATTAGATGAACAAGTTGAGCCTTCTACGTATAGAGAACCACAAGTTCAATCACAAATAATCGGATCTCAGCCTATAACAACAGTTCAACCGGTTATGCCAGTTTCTGGAGAACCTGTGTATATAAAAGAAGAAGGTGCAAATGGTAATTCTTTATTTGATTTTTAAGGATTAAATCGTTTGGATTATATGTGAAAATTGCTTATGATAAAAATAAAAAGGGGAATTAAGATGAAAATTTTCTTTTTACTAGGTTGTATTGCAGCGGGGCTATCTGTTGCGTTAGGGGCTTTTGGAGCACATGGTTTAGAAAATAAAATTTCTGCAAAAATGTTAGAAGTGTGGAAGACGGGCGTTACATATCAAATGTTTCATGCAGGTGGCTTATTTGTAGTTGCTCTATTAATGGACAAAATGCAATCATCACTTTTAAGCGCCGCGGGTTGGCTTATGGTAGCTGGGATTATTATGTTCTCAGGCAGTCTTTACGCATTAAGTACAACAGGTATTAAATTCTTTGGCCCAATTACACCTCTCGGTGGTGTAGCGTTTATTGTGGCGTGGATTTTAGTCGGAACTGCAGTTGTAAAAGGGTTATAAAAAACAAAAGCTGGCATTCGCCAGCTTTTTTTTATGGTCTTGGAGCATAAGTTGCTTGTTGACCAGGTAAATACGCAATTTCTCCTGGGAATTCTACATAATCTAAATAAATCATTAGTAGTAAAAAGCGTTTTCCAGATTTCGGCTCACTAATAACGATATGATCACGGCCGGCTGCCTCGATAATCCCTGTATAAGATTGTGTGCCAAGCGAGCTACCACGTTCATAAGTCATTACAACTGTAGCTGGCTTACCCTTATTTAAACGAAGGATGTTTTCAATATACGATTGCTCTAGTGGTAACATCCCTTGAGAAACTGCAAGTTGAGCCTGAGCAACTTGTTGTTGCATCGCTTGCTGTTGTTGCTGTTGCTGCGCGGTCATTTGTTGCGGTTGTACATAAGTTCCAGATGGTTGATAAAAACCTGTTCCGTAGTACGGGTTTTGTTGCTGTGCCATTCAAAAATCCCTCCTCATTTTCATTCCTTAATATACGCTTGGACAATCCTCACCGGATGGTTGGAAGAAGCAGTGCTTTTTAAAACGTCCTGAATTTTGTTGGTTATACCAAGTTGGCGGGCAAGGACCTTCAGGCCTAAAGAACCATAGGGAGAAGTTGGCGGGCCAAAAACGTTGTCCCTGAATTGTCCGGCGGGCTAAGGCGATATCTTGTTCTCTCGCTCGTTGATAAAAATACCCTTTTTGAGTTGCTTCAAAACCACCAGGATTTTGATAAACCATCTGACGTAAATTTCGGACTTTTTTAAAGTCTAAGCAATCTCCGCGGACACGATTTACACCGACATTTCCAACCATTAGCATGCCTTGTTGGCCTTCTCCTTCAGCTTCAGCACGCATGAGTCTAGCTAATAACTTTACATCTTCTTCTGTATGTGCGATAACACCCATTATGTGTCACCTCTCTTTTTGGAATACCCTTTGGAAAGAGGTTTTTTCTAGATGAAGTGTGGAACAATTACTAGTTCATACGTATGAGAAAAAGGACGCAGATATGACAACCAAACGAAGTTTTACATTTAGAGGGGAAAATAAAAAAAGCTAGCGTGAGCTAGCTTTTCATCATTAAAATACTTTAGACCATAAGTTTGAGAAGAAATCGCCAATTGAACGCATTGTTAATACGAACCAATTTGCTTTTTCTACTTCTTCAGTCGTTTTTGCAGTAACTTTCATACTTTTATTTCCGTCTAAGAAACCGTATTTATCAGTTGGTTCTAAAACGATGGAACCGACCTTTGCATCTTTCTTAATAGGAGCAACTAAATGTCCATCTTCAGCGAGTGACTTATCCGCTTCAGTAGAAATTTTGTAAGGTGCTTTGCTACCCTTTGCAGTAACTACTGTCACTTCTTTTTCTGGTGCAACTGTTACGTAGTCTTCTTTTCCTTTTACTACAGAAATTTTGTTATTTTTATCTACTTTTAATTTCTGTTTTTCGAAGTTATTAAATCCATATTCAATTAATGCGCGAGATTCTGTGAAACGTTCGTCCATTGATTTCGTTTTAATAATAACAGAAATAAGACGTAAATCACCGCGTTTTGCTGTAATAGTGAACCCATACCCAGCGGTATCAGAACTTCCTGTTTTTAAACCATCTGCTCCTTCATAAGAGAAAGCGGCACCTGGTAACATCCAGTTCCAATTTTCCATACGAATTGGTTTCGGATGATTATCTGGGAAGTTTCTAAATCTTTGTTTTGTATCCTCTAGCATTTCTGGATACTTTGTAATAATTGTTTTTGAAAGAATACCCATATCGCGAGCTGACATGGAGTTTTCTCCATTCGGATCAGTTCCTTCAGGATGTTTTCCTTTTAAATCAGCGTTGTTTAACCCAGTAGCGTTTACGAATTTATATTTCTTTAACCCTAGTTTTTTCGCATGTTCATTTGCAAGATTTAAGAAGTTCTTTTCACTTCCTGCAAGTAATTCTGCTAAAGCAATACTAGATCCATTCGCAGAGAAGATAACGATAGAATGATATAATTCTCTTACGGTATATTGGCGTCCCTTTTCGAACGGTACGTTAGAGAATTCATTATTACGTGAAACTTCAAAAGCGTAATCAGAAATGTTTACTTTCGTATCCCAAGTGATTTTTCCTTCTTTAATTGCTTCTAATACGGCATAAACAACAATTAATTTTGACATACTAGCGATAGCTAGTAATTCATCTGGATTTTGTTCATGCAGTATTTTTCCTGTATCTGCATCAAATAGAAGTGCAGCAGCTGCCTCTATATGTATTTTTTCTTCCGCATGGGATGTTGTTACTCCTAAGGAAGAAAATGACAATAGAAACAATAGTGAAATAGACAAGATTTTCTTCATATACATTATCACCTTCGCATCGTTATTAGCATATAGCTCGTACCATTTTAGCATAAATTTGGATGTGAAAAGGTTACAATCTTACAAGAAATTTGAAAAGAATTTGTCGATTTTTGTTCAAATTTGCAGAGAAAAGAAGGTTTTTGCAGGTTAATGTAGAGGGTAATAAAAAAAGGAACGAATTTCGTTCCTTTTTTTATATTATATGTGTAAAAATGTTGTTACTTTTTCACTTGGTAAAATGTTTCCCACAAAGAATGTTCCAAATTCACCGTAGCGAGCACTTACTTCATCGAAGCGCATTTCATATATAAGTTTCTTAAATTGAAGAACATCGTCAGCAAATAATGTTACGCCCCACTCAAAATCATCAAATCCAACTGATCCTGAAATAACTTGGCGCACTTTACCTGCGTACTGGCGACCGATTTTGCTATGACTGTACATAAGTTTCTTACGTTCATCCATAGGAAGCATATACCAGTTATCATTACCCTGGCGACGCTTATCCATTGGATAGAAGCAAATGTGATTTGCTTTCGGTAACTCAGGATATAAGCGAGCTAAGACTTGTTGGTTTTGGTATGGGTCTTCATCAGCTGGAAGATAGTTGCTTAGTTCAACAACAGATACGTAAGAATATGCAGGAACTAAATATTCAGCTAATGTTGTTTTATTTAATTCTGTTTCGATTTCATTTAACTCTTCCATTGTTGGACGTAAGATCATAAGCATAATATCTGCTTTTTGACCAACAACTGTATACATTGCATGACTGCCTTTTTTTGCAGTAGCTACTTCGTTCCATTTTTCAACGACATTTAAAAATTCAGACACTGCTTGTCCGCGTTCGTCACTAGATAATGTTTTCCATGCTGCCCAATCAATAGAACGTAAATCATGTAAACAATACCAGCCATCTAACGTTGTTGTTGCTTCACTCATTCTATTCACCTCAGTTAATGATATTTTACACGTTAACTATAGCATATATAGGTTTAAAAACATCTATATAAAGTTTCGGTGCATAAAACTGTCACATTTATATTTACCGGAAAACGGGAGAAAATAAGGATTAAGTAGGCTTTATTTCTCGGCTGAATTTTATGAAAATATAATCATTTTAATTTTATCTATTTTTTGGGAGCTATAAGTTTAAAATATAGCTGAAAAGAAGTATTCTTAAAGGTAGAGTTTTTAACATTTGTAGGAGGGTTTATTCGTGAGCAATTTATTTACAACAGTAAAAGAAAAAGTTCAAGGAAAAGGCATTTCTATCGTACTTCCTGAAGGAACTGATGAAAGAATTCTAGGCGCTGCAGAGCGTTTAGCAAAAGAAGAGTTAGTAAAACCAATTTTAGTTGGTAATAAAGAAGAAATTAGCGCAAAAGCTGCTAGCATGAACTTAACATTAGCAGGCGTTGATATTTACGATCCAGCTACATACGAAGAAATGGATGCAATGGTAGCATCTTTCGTTGAACGCCGTAAAGGCAAAGCGACAGAAGAAGATGCTCGCAAAATCCTTAAAGACGAAAACTACTTCGGTACAATGCTTGTATACATGGGCAAAGCACACGGTTTAGTAAGCGGTGCAATTCACTCTACTGCTGATACAGTTCGTCCAGCACTTCAAATTATTAAAACAAAACCAGGCGTTACAAAAACTTCAGGCGTATTCATCATGGTACGTGAAGAAGAGAAGTATGTATTCGCTGATTGCGCAATTAACATTGCACCAAATAGCCAAGATTTAGCTGAAATTGGTATCGAAAGCGCGAAAACTGCTGAACTATTCGGCATGGACCCACGCGTTGCTATGTTAAGCTTCTCTACAAAAGGTTCTGCGAAATCTCCAGAAACAGAAAAAGTTGTAGAAGCAACTCGCATTGCAAAAGAAATGGCTCCTGAATTAACTTTAGATGGAGAATTCCAATTCGATGCTGCATTCGTACCATCTGTAGCTGAGAAAAAAGCTCCAGGTTCTACAATTAAAGGTGATGCTAACGTATTCGTATTCCCAAGCTTAGAAGCTGGTAATATCGGCTACAAAATCGCTCAACGCTTAGGTAACTTCGAAGCAGTAGGACCGATCTTACAAGGTTTAAATATGCCTGTAAACGATCTATCTCGTGGATGTAACGAAGAAGAAGTGTACAAGTTAGCTTTAATTACAGCAGCTCAAGCACTTTAATTCTATAACGAATTGATATGAAAAATGACCACCCTATTTCGTGTATAACGGAATGAGGGTGGTCATTTTTGTTTTTTATTTTTCTAAACCAAGTGCCTTATTGTTACGATCAATAATACGTTGTAAATTCATCTCATATAAAGGGACTTCATCCAACGTTAGTTGAGATGGTGTTAACTTTGGAGCGAATTGTTGCAACGTTTTTAAAAGACGCATCATTAAATCTTGCACTGTAATTGTTTCGCCAAGTAATTCAGATAGTGAAGCCATCGTACTTGGCACAATTTCAGGATACGTAAATCGTGTTTCTTCTCCTTGAATTGCTACGTTGTAAAAATCACGAACGAGGGCCGCGCGCTCAGATCCGCTTCCTGTCGCACATAAGTAAATTTGTACAGCAACGCCTCCGCGAATACGACGCTGAGAAATACCAGCAAATTTTTGATCGCGAATGCTCAAATCATAGCTACCAGGGCAATAAGAACCAACAATTTCTTTTGCCTCGATAGTAACATCGTAATCTTTTAACATTTCCTTAATTAAATGCCACATTGTATCGTATCCAAGATCGATGTCGATACCTTTTTCTGTTTCTTGGAATAAAAGTGATACGTTTAAAACACCTTCATCAAGTACGACAGCAAGTCCACCGGAATTACGAACGATAACATTAAAGTCGTTTTGTTTTAAAAAGGAAATACCTTCTTCTAAATGTGGTAGGCGTGAATCTTGAATGCCAAGTACAATTGTATTGTGATGAACCCAAGAGCGCATTGTTGCAGCTGATTCGCCATTTCCAATACTTGTGCATAATGTGTCATCCATTGCGAATGACTGCAACGCATGGAATGTTGGTCCTAAACTAGACTGATCCACAATGCGCCACTCTGGCTGAGATAAAATCGAACGGGAATTGCTCATATAACTAACCCCTTATTTATAAAATGACAATCTTTATTATAGCAAAAAATGAAGAAAGGGGTTTCCCATATATAAAGGGAGATTCTAAAGTTGAAGAAGCACATATGGTTGAAGTGAAATAAGAAAAGGATGCACATATGCATCCTTTTTATTCTGCAATTTTTTCTAAGTTACCGTTTCGATCCATGCGGAAAGATGTTTGTGAGCGTTCCTCATCATCCATTACTGCTAATTTACGAGCACGGTTCATAATATTCATAAGTGTTTCGTAATCCTCTTGTACAGTATGAGATTGTTGTTCTAATTTTTCTAGTTTCTTTTCTAGTTCTTCATTTCGCAAAATTTGCGCTTTAATTTCTTGTTTCAATCTCGTATTCTCGTTTTCAAGAGCTGTTACTTTTATATTTGAAGATCCAACTGTTTGTAAAAAGTAAATAACATCTTGCATTGTTATTGAGTTTTTTGGAGCAGGAACAGTCGGCTCTTGATATGGAATAGCTTCTGTATATTGAACAGCTGTTTCATACGGTACGTGTTCTTCATAATCAGTTATCGCCGCTGAAGCTGGTGGTGTATAAAGTAAACGTTTTTTTGCCTGTTCACCGCCCGCAGCACGCATTTTATCTTTACGATGTTTTTTTGCTAGTTGAAGAGCTTGTTCATAGCTATAGCGAACAACAGCATTCCAGCGGAAACCACAAGCAGCAGATGTGCGATTTAACTGATCTCCTACTTCTTCAAAAGCATTTAATTGAGTACTTCCTTCTCGAACATGGCGAAGCACTGTTTCAGCAAGTAATAAATCGTCCTCGTCTGTCCAAGCATCTTGTCTTACTTTCATAGATTCAACTCCCTTTCTTTTTATGAACTTCCTATTTTTATAATGGGCAAAAAAATGAGCTTTTATACAAAGCTTTTAAAAATATGGTAGATTTCAATGAAGAGAAGAAATGTGGCTATGAATGATGAAAGCTTTTGAAGGAGAAAATATAAAAAATAGGTAGCCTTATATAGGAATGGAGCTACGCCCGGAGACTTGCAACAAGCCTCAAAGAGCGGTAAAATACCATTTAGTGTTTATTTTTAAATGTACTTGTGAAAAGTTTAAAATAGAGGAAGTGTTATATATAATGGGAAACGAATTTCGTGTGTGTGATGATTGTCAGGCAACGAACGTTAAAACGTTGATTCCGAAGTTAAAAAAAGTAGATTCATGTGCAACGATTGAGGTTGCATGTCAGTCTTACTGCGGTCCTGGTCGTAAAAAATCATTCGCGTTTGTAAATAATCGTCCAGTTGCGGCTCCAACAGAAGACGAATTAATTGTAAAAATTGAAGCAAAGTTAAATAAGTAAGAAAAAGAAGAGTGAACAGATTACTCTTCTTTTTTTATGTCCATAAGAGGAATGATCTATTCTGCGAAAGTACAATTGATGGAGACTAACATGCGATGTAGGATGGACATCACCTGTTCATTAAAATTTCGATCTATATGAATTTGTATTTCAAAATAATGGTTGACAGTCTTTTGAAGCGATAGGTAAAATAGAAAGTGTCTGATTCTGAGAATCATTATCAGGAAAAATCAATTCATCTAATTTTTTTATTACTATTTGAGAATAAATTTCATTTTATTAAATATATGTTGTTGGTTAGGATGGTTGAGGGATGGAAGCGAGCGCAAGGAGTATAGAACAGCAAGATGTGAATGTTAAAGAGATTAAGAGCAGACCGCTCGTTGCTTCTATTATTTTAATAGCAGGCACAATTTTGTTAGCTTTAAGCATGGCAGTTTCTATTTCGTTTGGTGCAGCAGATATTAGTTTAAAGACCGTTTGGCAAGCTGTATTTCAGTTTGATGGGTCTATAACGCATCATAACGTAATTCAAGAACTTCGCATGCCTAGAGCAATAGGGGGCGTAGTTGCAGGTGCCTTTTTAGCGGTATCAGGTGCAATTATGCAAGGTATGACACGAAATCCACTTGCATCACCATCGTTAATGGGAATTACAGATGGAGCTGTATTTGGGATTGCAATTATGTATGCATTCTTCCCTAATTCACCTTATTTAATGTTTGTTATCGCATCATTTATTGGAGCTGCGTTTGGAGCGAGCATTGTATATGGTATTGGGTCTTCTTCACCAGGTGGATTAACGCCTGTAAAATTAGCTTTAGCAGGTGCAGCAATTAGTGCTTTATTAGGGGCAATTTCATCTGGAATTGCATTGTATTTCAACCTTGCCCAAGAGGTAAGTATGTGGAATGCAGGCGGTGTTGCCGGAGTGAAATGGCAAAGTATTAATATGTTAGTACCGATTGGTCTTGTTTGTCTCGTTATAGCAATTATGATGTCGAGATATATCACAATTTTAAGCTTTGGTGAAGAAATTGCGATTGGACTTGGTCAAAATACGACATTAATTAAATTTATCGGAACAGTACTTGTTCTTGTATTAACAGGTTCTGCGGTTTCTATGGCAGGATCGGTTGGATTCGTTGGACTTGTAATTCCGCATATGACTCGTTTCCTTGTAGGCTCAGACTATAGATGGGTTATTCCATGTTCTGCGGTCTTAGGTGGATTGTTAATTGAATGTGCAGATATGTTATCACGCGTTATTAATCCACCATTTGAAACGCCAATTGGGGCAATTACAGCGCTAATTGGAGTTCCATTCTTCCTCTACTTAGCACGTAATGAAGGGAGAGGAAAAATGTGAGGACGAGCGTCTTAACAAAAAAGAACATTTCTATTTTAACGATTTTAGTAGGATTAATCGTTGCTGTATTTTTAGTAAGTTTAAATACAGGAACATTTAAAATACCTCCAATAGATGTATTAAAGTCATTGGTTGGATTAGGTGCAGAAGATCAATCTGTTATTTTATTTGAATTTCGTATGCCACGTATGGTTATTGCTATATTAGTTGGTTCTGCATTAGCTATGTCAGGTGCAATTTTGCAAGGGTTATCACGAAATCCACTTGCTGATCCAGGTATTATCGGTATTAACGCCGGAGCGGGATTAACAGTTGTTGTATTCGTCTACTTTTTCTTTGGAAAAGTTGGAACTGGTACATTCTTATCTGTATTTATCCTTCCATTCTTCGCACTAATTGGTGCGATATTAGCAGCGGTTATTATTTATTTACTAGCATGGAAAGACGGAGTTTCATCCACTCGATTAATTCTTGTTGGTATCGCTGTTGCAGCCGGATTTGGTGCTGTTAGTTTAATTTTTTCTATGAAGATGACATCGAACGACTTCCGTTTTGCAACGATTTGGTTGGCAGGAAGTTTATGGGGAACAGATTGGAAGTTCGTACTAAGTGTACTCCCATGGATGGTTATTTTCTTACCACTTGCCATTAGTAAAGCGCACATATTAAATGTAATGAATTTAGGCGACTCTACAGCAGTTGGCCTTGGTGTAAATGTAGAAAAGGAAAGGCGTAAATTATTATTTATTGCAGTTTGTTTAGCTGGTGCATCTGTTGCGGTGGCGGGCGGCATTGGTTTTATCGGTTTAATGGCTCCGCATTTAGCGAGAAGTCTCGTTGGTGGTAAACATCAAATTATGTTACCAACGGCTGCATTAATAGGAACGTTCTTGCTTTTATTTGCAGATGTAATCTCAAGAAGTGTGTTACCAACTTCAGAAATACCGGTCGGTCTTGTTATTTCTGTAATTGGCGCACCATATTTCATATATTTACTTATGAGGACAAAATAAAGGGAGGCTTTTTGTATGGCAACTTTAGCGGTTGATGCGGTATCTGTTGGCTATAATGAAGGGTTAATTATAGATGGATTAACAGTTGAAATTCCGGAAGGACAAATTACAACGATTATTGGACCAAATGGTTGCGGGAAATCCACATTATTAAAAACGGCTTCTCGTATTTTGAAAGCAAAACGAGGTACCGTTTATCTTGATGGAAAAGCAATTGAGAAACAGCCAACGAAAGAAATCGCAAAGAAAATGGCGATTTTACCACAAACTGCAGAAGTGCCAACAGGCCTTACTGTGTTTGAACTTGTTTCATATGGACGTTTTCCTCATCAAAAAGGATTTGGAACATTGAAAGAAGAGGATTATCGCTACATTCATTGGGCTCTTGAAGTGACGGGGATGACAGAATTCGCAAATCGTCCAGCAGAAGCTTTATCAGGTGGTCAACGTCAACGTGTATGGATTGCGATGGCTCTTGCACAAGGAACAGATTTACTCGTGTTAGATGAACCAACAACATACTTAGATATGGCTCATCAACTTGAGGTATTAAACTTACTGAAGAAGTTAAACAAAGAAGAAGGCAGAACGATTGTTATGGTTATTCACGATTTAAATCATGCTTCTCGTTTCTCTGATCATATGATTGCATTAAAAGCTGGGAAGTTAATGAAACAAGGAACGCCAGATGAAGTTATGACAAGTGAAACGCTTCGTAACGTATTTGAAATCGAAGCTCAAATCGTTCCATGTCCAGTAAACTGTAAACCAATTTGTTTAACATACGATTTAGCTATGATTAATAATCAATTGCGTAAAAAAGCATAATTAATAGAATTTCCCCCTCTTAAAGAGGTGAGAGGGGGAGTTCTAATGGACGTTGAGCTTCTTACCCACGGATGGGAAGTTGAACGCCCTTTAGAACGGGTTATAAACAACAATTAATAAAAATATATTAATTAAATGTTGTTTTCGTTTCTTATAGTTACATGCAAATTATAAGAGAAATACAGCTAGAAGGAGTCGGAATATGAAGAATTTTAAAATGGCACTATTAGCAATGGTACTAGTTGTTACTTCTGTACTATTTGCAGCTTGTTCTAACAAAGAAGAAGAAAAGAAAGCAGATGCGAAGACTGAAGAGCGCACTGTACAACACGCAAAAGGGGAAATTAAAATCCCTGCAAATCCAAAGAAAATTGCTGACCTTAGTGGTTCAACAGAAGAATTATTAATTTTCGGTATGAAACCGATTATTACTGCAAATACAACACAAGAAAAAATTGATGGACATATCGCAAAGAAATTAGAAGGTGTGAAACCAGTAGGTTCTGCTTGGGGCGATAAAATTAACATCGAAGCAGTAGCTGCTGCAAAACCGGACTTAATTCTTGTAAACAATCGTCAAGAAAAGATTTATGATCAATTATCTAAAATTGCACCAACAGTTATGTTAAAAACTCCATTAGACCAATGGCGTCCAAAATTCGAAGAAGTAGGTCAAATCTTCGGTAAAGAGAAAGAAACAAAAGAATGGTTCAAACAGTATGAGGAAAAAGCAAGCAAATTACATGACAAAATCATCGCTAAAACTGGTGATGCAACATTCATGAAAATGGCTGCATATCCAAATGCTTTCCGCGTATATGGTGACTACGGTTACGGTAGCGTAATCTTTAATGACTTAAAGTTACCGGCAGTTAAAGGGACACCAACTGATAAACCGCTAGTACAAGTACAAAAAGAAGCTTTAATCGATTACAACCCAGATTATTTATTCGTATTTACAACTGGTGACGGTTCTCAGCGTCTAAAAGAATTCCAAGAAGAATCAATTTGGAAAAACATGAACGCTGTTAAAAACAATCATGTATTCACAATTAGCAATGAAGACCTAAACAAAGGATACTTCCCGCTAGGTAAAGAAATGATCTTAGACGAAGTAGCTGAATTTGTTTTAGGAAAATAATATATAAAGAAAAATCACTTTTACGTCGGTAAAAGTGATTTTTCTTTATATAACAGGAATTAATATA
Source organism: Bacillus sp. NPDC060175 (assembly GCF_042728695.1). Classification (NCBI taxonomy): domain Bacteria; kingdom Bacillati; phylum Bacillota; class Bacilli; order Caryophanales; family Bacillaceae; genus Bacillus; species Bacillus sp. NPDC060175. The sequence goes on along the minus strand of NZ_JBHWYR010000002.1, from coordinate 147,101 downwards.
GTCTTTCATTTCTTTCTGTTTCCTATATCGTTTATAATATATAGTAAGAATGCAGTAAAGAAAGGGGGATGTCGGAAAGTGGTATATTTAAACGACAAACTCAGCGAAACAAAAGTGTTTAAAGACCCAGTACATAAATATGTGCACGTGCGTGATCGCGTTATTTGGGATTTAATCGGAACGAAAGAATTTCAACGCTTGCGCCGTATTAAGCAGCTTGGAACGACATTTTTTACATTTCACGGTGCAGAGCATAGTCGCTTTACTCATTCGTTAGGTGTATATGAAATTATTCGTCGTATGATTGATGATGTGTTTGATGGCAGACCAAATTGGAATGCTGAAGATAGATTGTTATGTTTATGTGCTTCATTACTTCATGATGTCGGTCACGGCCCATTTTCTCATTCGTTTGAAAAAGTATTTTCGTTAGATCATGAGAAATTTACGCAAAAGATTATCGTTGGTGATACGGAAATTAATCGTGTATTAAGCCGTGTGGATAAAGATTTCCCGCAAAAGGTAGCAGATGTAATTGCGAAAACATCCACTAATAAATTAGCGATTAGTATGATTTCAAGCCAAATTGATGCTGATCGTATGGATTATTTATTAAGAGATGCATATTTTACTGGTGTAAAGTATGGGAACTTTGATATGGAACGTATACTGCGTGTCATGCGCCCGTATGGTAATCAAGTTGTCATTAAAAATAGTGGTATGCATGCTGTAGAGCATTATATTATGAGTCGTTATCAAATGTATTGGCAAGTATATTTCCATCCAGTAACACGTAGTGCAGAAGTAATTTTAACGAAGATTTTACACCGAGCTAAATCACTGCATGAGAAGTATTATGCGTTTAAATATCATCCTGTTCATTTCTATTCTTTATTTGAAGAAGAGGTAACAGTAGAGGACTATTTAAAGCTAGACGAGAACGTAATGTATTATTACTTCCAAGTATGGCAAGACGAAGAAGATCCAATTTTAAGTGACTTATGTCGCCGTTTTATGAATCGAAATCTATTTAAATATGTAGAGTTTACAGATAAACACGGTTTAGATAATTGGATGGAATTAAGTAGCTTATTTAAAAAGATTGGACTAGATCCAGAGTATTATTTAGTTGTGGATTCAACATCAGACTTACCGTATGACTTTTACCGCGCAGGAGAAGAAGAAGAGCGTCTACCAATCTTACTCCTTATGCCGAACGGGGAACTTAGGGAGCTTTCGCGCGAATCGGATATTGTTGAGGCGATTACGGGTAAGAAGAGAACGGATCAAAAGCTATTCTATCCGCATGATTTAATCTATGAAGATGGAAGAAAAGGAAAATATAAAGAGAGAATTATCGAGTTATTAGAAGGAAAGAAATAAGAAGCAGCTAAGAGCTACTTCTTATGAAAGAATTTGAAATTATTTGTCGCTTAAGCGTTTTCCGCCAACTGCATAATGGTTTTTAGACATTTCTTCGATGAAAACAACGATGTTTTCTTCAGGAGCACCAGTTGTTTCGCTTACTGCTGCTGTTACTTTCTCAGCAAGAGCTTTCTTTTGTTCTTCTGTGCGTCCTTCTAGCATTTTCACTGTTACGTATGGCATGTACAATCGCTCCTTTTATGTAAGTTACACTCTTATTATAGCGGATTATGAGGAAGAACAATCGGAAAAACAAATAATTTCTTTTTTGGACATATTGAAGAGGAGATGAACTATGGATCAGTTATTTAGATACCCGTTGCACCAAATTCCATTGGTAGCAATGGCGATTATTATTGCGCTATCTGTGCATGAATTTGCACATGCGTATGTTGCATATAAATTTGGAGACGATACAGCGAAAAAACAAGGACGGTTAACGTTATCACCGATGGCTCACTTAGATCCTATCGGGATGATTGCTGTATTAATTCTTGGATTCGGTTGGGCAAGACCAGTGCCTGTTAACCCGTATAACTTTAAAAGACCGCGTCTTGCGGGAATATTAGTTTCTATTGCGGGACCAATTAGTAATTTAATTTTAAGTGCAATTGGTTTAATCGTTTTATATAGTTTACAAGCGCTAGGTGTGCTACATGCACTTCCATTTGCAGTTACAGATACATTAATTCAGTTTTTCCAAATTTTTATTTTTCTTAATATCGTTTTATTTGTGTTTAATTTACTACCGATTCCACCACTTGATGGTTATCGCGTTGTGGAAGATTTAGCACCAGCGAATATTCGTGCGAAAATGACACAGTATGAAAAGTATGGAGCAATTGCGTTATTAATTCTTGTTATTACACCGCTTAGCAATTACACAATTCAACCTATTTTCAATGTGGTAATTCCGTATGTGTATGGATTTTTACAAAGTATCATTGCGCCTATTTTCGGGCTTTTATAATTATTAAGCGAGGAGGAATTTACATATGACAGAGAAAAAGAAAAAAATCGGTTTTAATATCGTGAAGAATGACTCAACAGATGGGCATGGTGGTTTTGGTGTTGGGGCATTAAGCCTAGAAAATATTTCTCCTGTATTTGTTGATGTATTAGAGAAAACTGCGTTCGTTGATATCGGTGCGATGCATGCGCGTAGTACAGTAGAAAAAGGAATTAAGTTTTTAACGAATAAAGATGATGTTCCAAACGGAAAACCATTTTGGCTTGTTTGGGTAACGATTGAAAGAACACCGACCGGTGCATATTACGCAGGTGCAACAGCCTGTGAAATGACAGTTGACCGTGAAATTCGCCGCGGATATAAATCACTTCCAGAGCATGTAAACAAAATGGATAAATCACTAAAGCGTCACATCATGATTGATCATATGGATGAATCATCTAAAAAAGTACTTGGTACATTCTTAAAAGAGCATAATGAAGCAATTTGGAACGAATCTAGTGAAGAATTGCGCCACGCATTATTAGGTGAATAAAAATAGCTGACGGATTTCCGTCAGCTATTTTTTTACCACGGGAGATATTTCTTCCACCAACCCGTCTTTTTCTTCTCTTCACTAACCTTTTCGAATTCTTCTTTATCATCAACGTGATCCATACAATATTCAGTTGGCTCTGTACCTTTTGCGAAGTACATTTTCACAGAAATGGGACAATTTTTTGTAGCAATCTTACCGTTTTCAGGGTTAACGTCGACAGCAACAACATCTGTTGGTTGTTTGAACTCTTTTTTAGGCTGTCCATCTAATCCTTTTTCCATTGTATCGGTCCATATTTTTTTCGCGTATCCTTGTTCTGCTACGTTTGAAATGGATTTAGGTTGATCGTATCCAATCCAAACCCCTGTTACAAGTTGTGGGGTAAATCCAATCATCCAACTATCAGTTTCTGTAGAACCAGATTTCCCGGCATATGTTCTTGATAGTTTTGATAACATCGATTGACCGGTCACAGCGGCATAACTGCTTAGTTTTTTATTAAACATACCTGCCATCATTTCTTCCATCACAAAGGCTTTGCTTTTATCTAGAACTTGTTTACTTTCTAAATGAGCGTCGTATAGCATATTTCCTTCATGATCAACGATGCGCCTTATAAAGATTGGTTTTACTTCTTTTCCGCCGTTTGCAAACATGCTATAAGCATTGACCATTTCAATTGGTTTTACAGGGGATGTGCCGAGAGCAAGAGACGGAACATCTTTTAATGCGCTAGTAATACCGAATTGCTTCGCTGTTTTTGTAAGAATGTCTTCGCCTAAAAATAAATTCGTCTTCACAGCATATACGTTATCAGAAACGGCGAGTGCTTGTGCCATTGTCACAAAATCGTCTGCATAATAGTTTTTATAATTTTTCGGTTTATATTTGGAAACACCGTCACCTAAAGTGAATACAGTGTATTCGCTTTTTAAGCGCGTAGCAGGGGTAAATCCTCGTTCTAAGGCTGCATAATATAGGAATGGCTTAAATGTAGAGCCGGGCTGGCGAGCAGCTTGTGTAGCTCTGTTAAATTGACTCTTATTATAATCAGTTCCACCAACAAGGGCAGCCACTTCACCCGTTGTTGGATTCATAGAGACGAGGGCAGTTTGGATGTTTGTTGTTTCAGGTATATGATTTTTTACAGCTTGCTCTGCTACAGATTGTAATTTAGGGTCTAGCGTTGTATAAATACGCAAGCCACCTCGCTGTAAGGCTTGCTCATCTAATCCGATATCACGAAGAAGAGAAGCTTGTACAGCATCTTGGAAATAAGGTGCAATTTCTGCAACTTTTTTCGTATCCAATGAGGCAAAAGTAAGTGTTTCTTTTTTTGCTGAGGCAGCTTGCTGTTTTGTAATATACCCTTGTTCTACCATTTCATTTAGTATGAGAGATTGACGCCCTTTGGCACGCTCTTCTTTTAAAAAGGGAGAGTAGAAACTAGGTCCTTTCGGAATGCCTGCGAGCATACTAGCTTCTGCTAATGTTAATTCTTTTGCAGTTTTATCGAAATACAGGCGGGAAGCAGCTTCAATTCCGTAAGCACCATGCCCGTAATAAATTGTATTTAAATACCCTTCTAAAATATGATTTTTATTATAGTTCACTTCAAGACGAACGGTATACATTGCTTCTAATAGTTTACGCTTCCACGTTTTATCATGATCTAAGTATAGGTTACGAGCATACTGTTGTGTGATAGTACTAGCACCTTGTACTTTTGCCATTGCTTTTAAATCGGCAACAATAGCACCAGCAATGCGCTTCATATCAAAGCCATGATGTTTGTAGAATCGTTGATCTTCAATAGATAGTGTCGCCCCTGTTACATAAGGAGAAATTTCATCGAGAGATACATTATAGCGTTTTTGCATTTCATTACTTTGTCCTATAACAGTGTCATCATTAGCGTAAAAGACACTCGTTTGCGGAACCGCAACAGGGGGAGGTCCCATAATTTTTGCAGCTACAATGATAATAAAAAAGGAAAAAACGAAAAAAAGAACACAAGAAAACATTACGGTGAAGAAAAGACGTTTATATTTTTTAAGTTTTGGATTCATAGTTTGATCCATCTTTTTCAGCCCCTCATTAATACAAGCATTATTGTATTAGTATTGAGGGTTTTCGTTTATTTTAAACAATGAAATTTCCAAAATAAAAAGAGCCCCTTCATTTAAGAAAGGAGCTCAAAAGCACGCGCTGGCCAATCGGTAATAATAACATCTACGCCGTAATCAATCATAGTTTGTAAATCTTTATATTCATTAATGGTATAAGGACGAAAAACGTATCCTTGCCCCTGTGCTAATTGGACAAACTCTTTCGTTAATAATTGAAAGTTTGGATGTAATCCAGTTGCCCCACGTTTTTTTGCTTCAGCAATAGGATCTGCAAGTGGTGTGTCGTACAAAATCGCTCTTGGAATTTCTGGAGCAATTTCTGCTAATAATGAAACGGAATCGTGGTTAAATGATGAAAATGCAATTTGATTGGATAGATGATATTCACGAACGAGAGCGACGACCTTTTCTTCAATAGTTGGATAGTGAATAACATCTGTTTTTAATTCAATGTTAAGTTGTAAATTTGTTGTAGAGAGCCAAATAAATACTTCTCGTAACGTTGGGATTTTTGCCTCATGGAAAGAAGGGTCTTTATGGCTACCAGCATCTAAAATTTGTAATTCTTCTACAGTTTTCTCAGAAACAAGTCCCACGCCATTTGTTGTACGGTCCACTGTTTCATCATGAATAACAACTAGTTCACCGTCTTTTGATAGATGAACATCAAGTTCAATTCCGTGAGCACCAATGCGTTCAGCCTCTTGGAAGGCAATCATCGTATTTTCTGGGTGTGTTCCTTTTACCCCGCGATGAGCGAAAATAAGTGGTTTATTCATGTGGAAATCTCCTTATCATCTCTTTTCTTTCATTATGAAACTGCTTTGAGAAAAATACAATTCATATGACAAACATTTACAAAAGTATAATAATTGCACAAAAGTTAACGTTAACGTAAAATGTAATAATCCGGTGAAGGGAGGAATACACATGTATAAAATTGATGAAGTAACAAAGCAAGTCGGTTTAACAAAGCGTACACTTCGTTATTATGAGGAAATTGGTTTAATTCATCCCCCAGAACGCAGTGAAGGGAATATTCGCCTGTATACAGACGAGGACATTGCAAGAATTAAAAGGATTGTGGAAGCGAAAGAAGTGCTAGGAATTACGCTTCAAGAAATGCAACATTTCTTATCGTTAAAAGAAAGAATGGAACAAAGAAGAAATAGTGAGAATCCGCGTGACCGTGAAGTGATTCAAGAAATTAAAGAGATGCTTGAAGAACAAGTGCAAACGTTAGACGAGAAAATGGAGCAAATGCAGCGCGTGAGGGCAGAGCTAGAGGATAGTTTAAGCCGTGCAGTTACATTTTTAGAGAATACAAAAGGAGAGTAATCAAAATGGAGAGCAAACAAAAATTAGGGAGATTGATTACAGTGGTGGCTACCTTCCTTGCCTTTTCAGGTATAGGAGTAGTCGACCCAATTTTACCAAGCATTGCTGAACAAATTGGTGCTTCGCATTGGCAAGTCGAGATGTTATTTACAGCATATATTTTAACGATGGCAATTATGATGTTACCAGCTGGAATATTTGCATCAAGATTTGGTGATAAACGAATGATGACGATCGGTCTTGCGATTGTAACTGTGTTTGCATTTATATGTGGTATATCGCAAACGATTGCTCAATTATCTCTTTTCCGTGCAGGATGGGGATTAGGAAATGCGATGTTTTTTGCTACAGCAATGACACTTTTAATAGCATTAAGTAAAGAAGTTCATGAAGCAGTAGGATTATATGAAGCAGCTATCGGTTTAGGGATGGCAGGTGGCCCATTGTTAGGTGGTATATTAGGTGGACATTCTTGGCGTTACCCATTTTTCGCAACGAGTATTTTAATTTTCTTAGCATTTATTTTAGTATTCTTTTTTGTAAAAGAACCGGAGCGAGAAGTGAAGCGTAAAGCAGCAGGCGTAGGTGAATTACTTAACCTGGTGAAGTATAAACCGTTTATGCAAGGTGCCATTTCAGGAATGTTATACTACTACGGATTTTTCGTCGTGTTAGCATATTCACCACTGATTATGCATTTATCTGCTATTCAATTAGGATTTGTATTTTGCGGATGGGGATTAGCATTAGCTTACGGTTCAGCAATTTTAGCGCATAAGCTAGAAGGTAAATATGAACCAAAAACATTGTTAAAAGGTAGTTTACTCGTATTTGCGATTTTCTTAATTGCACTATTCTTCGTTAAAATCATGTGGTTACAAATCGTGTTAATCGTTCTATCTGGATTAGCATCAGGATTAAATAATGCGTTATTTACAAGTTATGTAATGGATATTTCACCTTATGAAAGATCTGTTACATCAGGTGTTTATAACTTCGTTCGTTGGTTAGGAGGCGCGATTGCTCCAATTTTATCAGGAGTTATCGGTCATACAGTTTCGCCGCAAAGCCCGTTTTTAGTCGGTGGAATTGTTGTATTAGTTGGTTGCGTTATGATCTTAATTCCGATTCGTAAACCGGTAGAAATAGAGACAAAAGCCCTTTCTTAAGAAAGGGTTTTCTTTCCTATTACAGAGCAAACCTTTTTCGCATATATGTTAGAACCCTCTGACTAAAATATATTTTCGGTATTTTTGTACTTTTAACTATACTTTTTGGATGTTTTGTTTTATTTTTGTTAGGGGACATTAATGATGTCCCTATTATAAATTTGCAGCGAAAGGCGTGATTGTACGATGGAACTATGGTTCACTGAAAAACAAACAAAGCATTTTGGAATTACGGCGCGTATTAACCGCACATTACATACGGAGCAAACAGAATTCCAAAAACTTGATATGGTTGAAACGGAAGAGTTCGGAAACATGCTTATTTTAGACGGCATGGTTATGACAACAGAAAAGGACGAGTTCGTTTATCATGAAATGGTAGCGCACGTACCTTTATTTACACATCCAAACCCTGAAAACGTATTAGTTGTTGGCGGAGGCGATGGTGGTGTTATTCGTGAAGTGTTAAAACACCCAGGCGTGAAGAAAGCAACTCTTGTTGAAATCGATGGAAAAGTAATTGAGTACTCTAAGCAGTACTTACCATCAATTGCAGGTGCATTAGATAATGAGCGTGTAGAAGTAAAAGTAGGAGACGGTTTCCTACACATCGCAGAAAGCGAAAATGAATATGACGTAATTATGGTAGATTCTACTGAGCCAGTAGGCCCAGCAGTAAACCTATTTACAAAAGGCTTCTACGCTGGAATCTCTAAAGCGTTAAAAGAAGATGGTATTTTCGTTGCACAAACGGACAACCCTTGGTTCACACCAGAACTAATTACAACTGTGTTTAAAGACGTAAAAGAGATCTTCCCAATTACTCGTTTATACACAGCAAACATTCCGACGTATCCAAGTGGACTTTGGACGTTCACAATCGGATCTAAAAAACATGATCCATTAGAAGTAAGTGAAGAGCGTTTCCATGAAATCGAAACGAAATACTACACAAAAGAATTACACAATGCAGCATTCGCATTACCGAAATTTGTTGGCGATTTAATTAAGTAAGAGCGTTAAATTGAAATAAATAAAGTGTAAGTAACTCATTTAAGGTGTTTGTCTAGAAGGCTTGAACATGCTAGTTACTTACACTGCTACAAATGAAGTAGTCTTCTTGTAATAAAAAGAAGGCGCAGGTAAATCGAGAAAGAGGAGTTATAGGCTCCAAATTTGAGAAATAATGAAAGGTTGGGATACCTTAATTTCCACACAAGGAGGAAAAGAGTATGCGTTTTGATGAAGCTTATTCAGGTAAAGTATTTATAAAAAGTCATCCAAGTTTTGAAGAGTCAAAGGCGGTTATTTATGGGATGCCTATGGATTGGACAGTAAGTTTTCGTCCAGGATCTCGCTTTGGCCCTGCACGTATTCGTGAAGTATCAATCGGTCTTGAAGAATATAGTCCGTATTTAGATCGTGAACTAGAAGAGGTAAAATATTTTGATGCGGGTGATATCCCATTACCATTTGGGAACCCACAGCGCAGCATAGACATGATTGAAGAATATGTAGCAAAACTTTTAGATGCCGGTAAGTTTCCACTAGGTCTCGGCGGTGAGCACTTAGTGTCTTGGCCAATTTTTAAGGCAATGGCAAAAAAATATCCGGATTTAGCAATCATCCACATGGATGCTCATACTGATTTACGTGAATCGTATGAAGGGGAGCCTTTATCCCACTCTACACCAATTCGTAAAGTGTGTGATTTAATTGGTCCGGAAAACGTATATTCTTTCGGAATTCGTTCTGGAATGAAGGAAGAATTTGAATGGGCGAAAGAAGTAGGTATGAACTTATACAAATTTGACGTATTAGAGCCGTTAAAAGAAGTATTACCGAAACTTGCAGGACGTCCAGTCTATGTCACAATCGACATTGATGTATTAGACCCAGCTCATGCTCCTGGAACAGGAACGTTAGAGGCTGGAGGTATTACATCTAAAGAACTATTAGAGTCCATCGTAGCAATTGCAAATTCAAATATAAAAGTAGTCGGAGCAGACTTAGTAGAAGTAGCTCCAGTCTACGATCATAGTGATCAAACACCAATCGCAGCAAGCAAATTCGTGCGGGAAATGCTGCTCGGTTGGGTGAAATAAAAGCGGAGGCAGCTCGCTCAGAATCGCAGGTCATTGGAACGCTCGACCGAGAAGCGCTTTTGGCTTCGAACGAGAGTGTGAAATGGCCGGAGATTCTAGCTGCTGTAGCTGGATAAAATAAAAGCGGAAGCGGCTCGCTCAGAATGTGAGGGGGATGGAGCTTCAGACGTAGAGGCGTTTTTTGCCTCGAAGGAAGAAGCGAAGCCACCGAGCATTTTAGCCGCTGTAGCTGGATAAAGTAAAAGCCCCTAGACTACCTAGGAGGCTTTTACTTTTGTCGTTATGTGTCGGTAAGTCGATATTCTTTGTCGAATCGCCGATATAATTTTACTTTTTCTTATGCAACCTTCTCTTCCGAAGTGATTCCGCGAATTTCATCAGCAGAACGGATTGGATATTTGCGGAACACAATGGAACCGACGTATCCAACAATAGTGGTAACGATTCCACATAATACGGCAGCAATCGTTACTTTTATTACATCATTAAATCCGAACAATACGAGAAGTCCTGGAATTGGTGATGCTGTCCCTGGTGCATTATTAACGAGCTGGAATAGCGACGTAATAATACCGGCAAGCGCACCGCCAACAAAGTTTGTTGCGTAAATTGGAATTGGATTTGCTGAGACAACATCGGCTTGTGTTAACGGCTCGATTGCCACAGCGATTGTATCTTTCTTTGAACAGATTTTTAGTCGTTTAAAGAAAATGAAGTTCATTGGGGCAGAAGCTGCTACGGCAAGACTACCAATTGCCATTGGTAAACCAGTTAATCCAAGCATTGCAGTTAGTGCCATAGAACTTAGTGGAGATGTAGAAATAACTGTGATTAATCCACCAAGCATAATCCCCATAATGATAGGACTTTCTGTAGTTGCAACTGAAATCATAGAACCGATTTTACCGAGTGTTGCGTTAACGAGTGGATCCATAAGCATGGCCATTCCACGTGAAATTGGTGCGGCAATAAATAGAATTGCTAAAAATTCTACACCAGCTGGTAATTTCTTTTCGAGAAATTTCACGACGAAAGCACAAACATATCCAGCGAAAAATCCTGGTAAAATACCGAACCCACTAGTAGCTATACCGATTAAAACAGCGTATACGGGTGAAACGCCGATTGCTAATGCTACTAAAATCGCCGCTGCGACACCGCTCATACTACCAGAAGCTTCTCCTACTGATTGTAAAAAGTCATTATGAAACATTTCTCCACCTATATAACGGTGAAATGCTTCAATAAGAAAACTTGCGATTGCTGCATTAGCTAAAGCACCCATCGCTTTCATTCCGTAAGGCGCACGGTAACTGAAAAGTGTAAATAGACAAAGTACAACAAGTAATAGTGCTAAACCTTGCAAGATAGCCATTTGAAAACTGTCTCCTTTGATTTTTGTAATAAAAATTTGTATCATTCAATAATAATATAAAAGTTTGTTAAACGGAAAAAATTTTTATTGGGAAATTGCTGTAAGGTGAAAAACTCTTACAATAATGTAAGGAAAGTGTAAGGCATTTCGATAGAGTATAGTATGCTTTTTTTCGTATAATACAGGTATAGACATACGGTTAGTGAGAAAGCAGTGCAAACAGGAGGCGCATTTATGAAATTGGTAATTAAGGTTTTAGCTGTGTTCGCCATTATTTTAGGTGGAACAGCGTATTATTTAAACACGAAAACAGAAGGTGTGCATGCTTTTGTAGACAACTTCTTTTCAAATAAAGAAATACAAGATTATTATGCTGTTATAGATAAAAGTGAGAAAAAAGACGATGAATATTTGTATACATTTAAAGGGTATACAGAAGATGGAAGGCTACAAGTTATTAAAAGAATGGTGAACCGTGAATTGCATACGGGTGCTTTTATAAAAATTTATGCAAAAGGTATGCAGGGAAAAGGGTGGGCTGAAATCCCGAAAGAATCAATCCCGCAAAAAGCGTTGCAAAAAATAGAAAAACCATAAAAGGAGCGAATCGTTCGCTCCTTTTTTAGTGCGTTAAAATGGTGATAGCTGAACTTTTTTTATTAGAAATGATTTTTGCACGTCCGCCAATTGGGAAAGTAAAGATTGGAGTTGTATGTCCGAAACTTGCATTCGCAATAATAGGGATATGTGCAAGTTCAGGCTTTGAAGCAATCATTTCTTGAATGTCCTCTATCATACATTCTGCTCCTTTTTGCATTCTTCCTATAACGATACCTTTTACGTATTCAAAATCAGTTTGCTGCATAAGAGAATGTAAATATCGATCGAAAGTTTTTAGGGTAGCTTTTCCGGTTAAACTATCCTCTTCAAGAAATAAAATTTTGCCCTGTAAGTTAGGCATATATGGTGTACCTTGCAGTAAATTAAATGTGCTCATATTACCACCAATAATATCTCCCGTCGCTTCCCCTTCTTGAATTGAAACATATCCTTCATTTTTAATAAATTCTCGATTTTCTTGATCCATATACCAAGAATCATCACTCCATGTTTCAGCCGGTAATATTTCAATAGACTTATTAGAAGCTAAACATTTTAAAAAGTAATCGGTCGTATAATCGAGCCCTTTTTCCATTCCGAATGAAGAGAAGTGAGGACCTGAATATGTAACTAAGCCTGTTTTTGTGTAAAGTGCGTTATTTAAAGCGGTAATATCAGAATAGCCACAGAAAAACTTCGGATTTTCTCGAATTAAATCGTAATCGAGATGTTTTAATAAACCGTTAGAGTTGTATCCTCCAAGTGTCGTCAAAATTGCTTTTACATTAGGGTCTTTAAATGCTTCATGAAAATCTTGAACGCGTGAAGAAATAGAAGAGGAAGCAAATTGATCTATCTCATCAGCATATTTTGAGAATGTAACGTGAAAGCCCATATCGGTTAATCTTTTTGTGGCAAGCTCTCGGTTCGTATTTGAGACAATACTTAAACTACAAGATGGTGAAATAATCCTTATTTCATCACCTTTTTTTAATTTTGTTGGTAGCATTAGATTCACCTCTTTAAATGAAAAAATATTCAGATTTTAAAAATATTTTAACATACGAAATAAAGAGAAGTTGAATTATTTTTTGAAAAGGAGTTTTCCTGATTTTTCAGCAGACAGACAGAGTCTTTTTTTGATATGATAGGAAAAGTGATTTATTATAAGTAGTATTTAATATCTATAACATTTGAAAGGTGTGCAAGACGTGAAGAAACAACTTGCAGGCTTGCCAGTACACGTTCATTTCGTAACAGAAATCCGTGAAGGGGCGAGGAAGGAAACCGTTGCTTTTGAAGCAAATGGTCAATACTATGTAAAAGGTCAAGGTACATATATAACATTTCAAGAGCCGAACGAACAAGGCGAAGTGAAAACAATTATTAAAATTCAAGATGAACAAGTTCTCATTATGCGTTCAGGTGCTATTTCTATGCGTCAGACGCATGTGAAAGGTGAATGGACAACTGGTACGTATACGAGTGAACTTGGTACGTTTGCATTGCAAACGAAAACTGATAATGTTCTTTTTAAATGGTCGGATGAAAAGAAAAAAGGACAACTCTTCTTAACGTACGCATTGCTTCTAAGTGAACAAGAAGCTGGCAGATATACAATTACAATTAATTTGAAGGAGGCAAAATAATGAATTCTTTAGAACAAGTAAAAGGATTGATTAAAGAAGAAATTCAAGCTGCTGTATTAAAGGCAGAATTAGCAACAGAAGAACAAATTCCAAACGTTGTATTAGAATCTCCAAAAGATAAAACAAATGGTGACTTCTCTACAAATATGGCAATGCAACTTGCACGCGTTGCGAAAAAAGCACCTCGTATGATTGCAGAAGAATTAGTTGCAAACTTCGATAAAGCAAAAGCTTCTATTGAAAAAATTGAAATCGCTGGTCCTGGTTTCATTAACTTCTACATGGATAATAGCTACTTAACAGACTTAATTCCAACAATTGTAAACGCTAGTGAAGCATACGGTGAAACGAATACTGGTAAAGGTGAAAAAGTACAAATTGAGTTCGTATCTGCGAATCCAACAGGCGATCTTCACTTAGGACATGCACGTGGTGCGGCAGTAGGTGACACTTTATGTAACGTATTAGCAAAAGCAGGATACGATGTATCCCGTGAGTACTACATTAATGATGCTGGTAACCAAATTCATAACTTAGCTCTTTCTGTTGAAGCTCGTTACATGCAAGCTTTAGGTTTAGAGAAAGAAATGCCAGAAGACGGTTACCATGGTGCGGACATCATTGGAATCGGTAAACGTTTAGCTGAAGAATTTGGTGATCGTTATGCAAAAGCTGATGCAGAAGAAAGCTATGAATTCTATCGTTCATACGGTTTGAAATATGAGTTAGCAAAACTTCAAAAAGACTTAGAAAGCTTCCGTGTTAACTTCGATGTGTGGTTCTCAGAAACATCATTATACAAAAACGGAAAAATTGATCAGGCTCTTGCTGTATTAAAAGAGCGTGACGAAATCTTTGAAGAAGGCGGAGCAACTTGGTTCCGTTCAATGACTTACGGTGACGATAAAAACCGTGTATTAATTAAAAACGACGGCTCTTACACATACTTAACGCCAGATATCGCTTACCACCGCGATAAATTAGAGCGTGGTTTCGATAAGCTAATCAACATTTGGGGTGCTGACCATCATGGTTACATTCCTCGTATGAAAGCTGCTATTCAAGCGCTTGGTTACGATAAAGACACTCTTGAAGTAGAAATCATTCAAATGGTACAACTGTACCAAAATGGTGAAAAAATGAAGATGAGTAAGCGTACAGGTAAAGCAGTTACACTTCGTGAGCTTATGGAAGAAGTAGGCGTGGACGCAATGCGATACTTCTTCGCAATGCGTAGCGGTGATTCTCATTTAGACTTCGATATGGACTTAGCTGTATCAACATCTAATGAAAACCCAGTATACTATGCACAATATGCTCATGCTCGTGTATGCAGTATCCTTCGTCAAGGTGAAGAGTTAGGATTAGCTACAGGCGGAGACGTGAATTACAAACTTGTTACTTCTGAGAAAGAAGTAGAGTTACTGAAAAAACTTGGTGAATTCCCAGCTGTAGTAGCGGATGCAGCGCAAAAACGTCTGCCACACCGCATTACAAGCTATGCATTTGAATTAGCAGCAGCATTACACAGCTTCTACAATGCAGAAAAAGTATTAAACCAAGATAACTTAGAATTAAGTAGAGCTCGTTACGAATTAATGAAAGCAGTACGCACTACACTTCAAAATGCATTAGCAATCGTAGGAGTATCTGCACCAGAAAAAATGTAATAAAGAAAAGCGGAGCCGACTGTTTAGTCCCGAAGACTAAGGTTCTTTTCCACAGAAGATGCAGTTTATCTTCTCGTGGGGAAGGTTCTTAGACGGAAGGGGCTAGGAGGCAGAGCTAGACATAAAGAAAAGCGGAACCGAGTGTTCGTTTTAAATAAAAAGCAATCACATGATGTTGTGATTGCTTTTTTATGTGGAATAATAAAAAAAATTTATCCAACAAAAGGAGAGTTTGCATCGTCTTATATAAGTGACAGGGGGGTACGATGGAAGAAAAGGTGGAAAGATCGAGTATTGGATTTGTTTCATAAAGAAGGGCCTTGTAAGAGGCCCCTTTTCTATTGAATTGTATAAGTAACAGAAAAACTAACAGGACTATAGTAAACGTAAGGTGCATGAAATTGAACATACATATTTCCATCTGTTTTTGCAGTGAAAATTCTGCCGTAACCATCAGAATAACGCCCAATAAGGTTATGATTTGAGTCATAAACACTGTAACTAGGAGTTTTGCTGTTAGGATGAATTGTTAGTTCTTGTCCTTTTTGAAGGAAAATAGGTTCTTGTTCGGAACTACTTCCAGTTTGCAAAGAATAAAATTTTGTAAAGCTTTGTTCTTGAGCGGCAGCAGCCTTTGTTTCTGGAATAAAAGCGGTAGTTCCAGTAATTCCTGCTAAAGTTAACGCACCTGCTAAAATCATTTTTTTCATAGTAGAAAAAGCCTCCTTATTAGTTGTAATCATTTTTGTTACAGTTAATATTGTATACGATATTACATAGGAGAAAATATGCTTTTATGCATATATGTTTTTTCTCAATAAAAGACCACTGATAAAATCAGTAGTCTTTTAAAGCATTAAGCAGCCTTTTGTTCAGTTTGAGTAACAGGTGTTTGAAGTGTATTATAAACTCCTGTCCCGATAACTTCTAATGCCATTTTCATACGTTCAGGCGAAATGTTTTCTAGCACATTATCTTGGGGTGTATGGTATACCTTTTCAATATGATAGATTAATGGATTCCAACTATCGACGCCCATCCAAATAAATAGTGCAGAAGGAATACCCACTTCAGAAAATGGTACGTGATCACTAGAGCCAAATTTCCCTTGAAGAACGAGATCGTTATTTAATTGTTTACCTGCTTGTAAGGCAGCATCTGTTACAAGGTTTGTTGAGCCATCAGGAGTCATTGCATATAAATTCTTTGCTTTATCATAATTTGTTGCAACCATGTCTGCGTTAAAGACACCTAAAATTCGATCACGTTCTTTTTGGGACAGACTATTAACATAATAATCAGAGCCAAGTAAGCCAGTTTCCTCAGAACCAAAAGCAATAAAACGAATTTCTTTATCAGTTTCTACATTTTGAAAAGCACGAGCCAGTTCTAATACTAATCCTGTACCAGAAGCATTATCATTTGCCCCAGGTGCTCCAACGACACTATCGTAGTGTGAACTTACAACGACGGCCTTTTCATTACCTGTACTATTTTTTGGTTTCTTTTTTGCGATGACATTTAAGGATGTTAAATTAGATTCATGTCTCGCTTTTAGGGAAAGAATTGTTGTCTCTTTTTTAGCAATTTCTTCTTTAAATGCATTTCCTTGAGCATAAGCAAGACCGAAGACAGGGATAGACTGTTTTTTAGTTAAGCGAGGATTGAAAGTTTGTCCATAGTTTCCGCGTCCGCCAATTAAGCTGTATAAAAGAACACCTTTTGCCCCTTTACTAACAGCATTTTCAACTTGTTTATTATAATCTGCTACTGTTGCACCTCTTTCGAATAAAACAATTTTTCTGTTTACCTCATTTGGAATATCGTCCAATTTTGTACCACCTTGAACAAAGATAAGCGGAGCTGTAACAGCTTCTGTAGAAATTAGTGCATTTGGAGCAGCACCAGCTTGCCAATTACGCTTTGTCCCTAATGGTGATTCGATAAATCCAACGTATTGATCCGGCACTTGAAAGGGCTGATACTCTACTCCATATCCCATTGATTTAAGCTTCATACCAATATAGCGAGAAGCCCATTCTTCTGATTTTGTACCACCTGGACGGGGACCGATTGTTTCGGATAAGAAACGGATATGCTCGATGGCGCGGCTTGCATCCACTTGTTTTGTAATAGGTGGAGTCTGTGTAATTTCTGACGTGGAATCAGCTTTTGCTTGTCCGATTGGAGCTAAGCTAACGGCGAGTGATACAGCAAGCAAGGAGCTTACTATTTTTTGTTTCAGTGATTTTCTCATTTTTTCCTCTCCCATTCTTCTATTCTCTCTGACTGACAAAAGAAGACGGATAACGACTTTATACGGCTATTTTTGAGCAGCACTATTGTGGGCTAATAATCAGTGAGGGATGAACAAAAACCTCACTGATTAAAGTTTCGTTTTATTTTACCTTTATATGTATGAATTTTAAATAATTGTATGTTGAGAAATAAAAAAACGCTATATGCACATTTGCATATTTTCAGCGGAGATATGTATGCTATCATTTTAAATGAAGGTTCGCTTTCTGTTCTGAAGGCTCCTACATTGCATGAATCTAGTGTACCCAAACTTTAGATTATGTAGGGAAAAGGGATCCGTTATAGGGTTTCTTTTCTTTTGTTTGAATCATGTGATGGTAACTATGTTTCCGCATTTCATAATTGCCATCAGTGATATATGTAAGGCATCCATATGAAAATACGAGGCTGTTCAAGAGTTTTCCGTACTTTTGGACAGCCTCACCCCGTTAAAAAGACGATACTTTATGTATCGTCTTTTTTGTGCAAAAAAACAGCCAATCAATTTATTAATTGATTGGCTGTAAAACATATTATTTATAATGTTTTTTACGTTTTGTAGCTAAAATACTTAACAATCCAGCCAGTAGAAGAACGATACCTGCTGCTTGTGTATGATCTTCTTTATGACCCGTATTTGGAAGTTTTTTATCTATATTTCGATCATCTTGCTGTTTGTTTGTCTGTGTTTCAGGATTTCCTTTTTCTAGTTCCTTGGAAGTTTCTTTTCCATGAGTCTCAGGATTTCCTTTTTCTAGTTCTTCGGAAGTTTCTTTTCCTGGTTTCTCCTCTTTATTTGGAGGAGTAATTGGTTTATCATCTCCACCTGGTGAAGATTCGATCTTCTTATTTGAAACTGTAATTTGTAGTGGTGCAGCTTGAGCTTTTTCAATTGTAAAGTTTATTGGTGAAGCATCTAATTGATAGCCTTCAGGAGCCTTTGTTTCCACTAATTGATAATTACCAGGTTTCAAATCATTTACGATTAATTTACCGTGTTGGTCTGTTTTTAGACCTTCTCGAATTATTTTCCCATCTCGGTCTAAGATATTGAAAATGGCACCTTCAAGTGTTCCGCGGTGATCAATATCAACTTTAGTTAACTCAATTGAGCCCTTTGTTAAACTATTTAAAGCTGTAACAGGGGTAATTTGAGATTGTCCCTTCGTAATTGTGAAGGGAATTGGCTTAGCATTTAAATTATAGCCAGTAGGAGCTTTCGTTTCAACGAATTGATAGTCTCCTGGACGTAAATCAGTCACGCTAATTTTCCCATCTTTATCAGTAGTTAAATCGGTGCGAACATCATTGCCGCTTTGATCAACGATTTTAAAGATAGCTCCTTCAAGAGTAGATCCGTCAATATCGTCAAGCTTAGTTAATTCAACTGGACCCTTCGTTAAGCTGTTAGTAGCGGTAACGGAAGCTTTCGCAGTTTGACTCTTTTCAACAGTAAACTTGATAGGGTTTTGATTTAAGTCGTAATGTTTCGGAGCTTTGGTTTCAATAAATTGATAGTCTCCCGGACGTAAATCAGAAACAATAATTTTACCGTTATTATCGGTAGTTAAGTTAGTACGCACATCATTGTTTTTGTCATCAACGATTTTAAATACTGCGCCTTTAAGAGCAGTACCATCGACGTCATCTACTTTAGAAAGTTCGACAGCACCTTTTGTTAAGCTGTTAGTAGCAGTAACAGAAGCGATTTTTTCTTGACTCTTTTTAACTGTAAACTTAATAGGTGTTTCGTTTAAGTCATAGTGTTCAGGAGCTTTTGTTTCGATAAACTCATAGTCTCCTGGTGGTAAGTTATCAATGACTAAACGGCCGTTTTTATCAGTAGTCAAATCGGTACGGACGTCGTGTCCATCTTTATTAACAATTTTAAATACTGCACCCTCAAGGGTTGTATTTTTTTCAACATCATCCACTTTAATTAACTCCACACTACCTTTCGTTAAGCTGTTAGTAGCTGTAACGAAGACGTGCTTTGTTTGACTTCTTTCAATTGTGAACTTAATTGGTTCTTCATTTAAGTCATAATGTTTAGGAGCTTTGGTTTCAATGAATTGATAATCTCCTGGTTGTAAGTCTTTAGCAATGATTTTGCCGTCTTTATTTGTAACTAAATTCGTACGAATGTCGTTACCGTTCATATCAGTAATTTTAAATACTGCACCTTCAAGTATTTCTTTCGTATCTACAGAGTCAACTTTAGTTAATTCCACGCCGCCTTTTGTTAGGCCATTCTTAGCGGTAACAGAAACGTGAGTTGGTTGGCTTTTCTCGATAGTGAAATGGATAGGTGCTTTATTTAAATCGTAATCTTTCGGAGCTTTCGTTTCAATAAACTGATAGTCTCCTGGGCGTAAATTAGAAACAGAAATTTTTCCTTCTTGGTCAGTAGTTAAATCGTTGCGAACAATTTTACCATTCGCATCAACGATGTTAAATACAGCACCAGAAAGTTTTGTATCTGGGTTTACATCATCCACTTTAATTAATTCTGCAGCACCTTCATTTAAGCTGTTAGTAGCAGTAACTTGAAGCTGTTCTTTTTGGCTTTTCTTAACTGTAAATTTAATTGGTGTATCATTTAATTTATAGTGTTCAGGAGCCGTTGTTTCGACAAATTGATACGTACCAGGACGTAAGTTTTCAACAACGATTTTTCCTTCACTGTTTGTTTTTAAATCTGTTTTAAGTACTTTGCCATTTTGATCTAATAAATTAAATACAGCATCAGCTAGTTTTGTTTGATCGTTTAGATCATCAACTTTAAGTAGTTCGATACTACCTTGTTGTAAGCTATTTTCAGCAGTTAAAGAAATGGCTTTCTTCTGTCCTTTTTCGATAGTGAAACTGATAGGTGTTTCATCTAAAACGTAATGCTTTGGAGCTTTCGTTTCGATGAATTGGTAATCACCAGGACGTAGGTCTTTAACTTCGATTTTCCCTTGTTCATTTGTAACAAGGTCTGTATGAATTACATCACCATTCATATTAACGATTTTAAATACCGCACCTTCAAGAGTAGTGCCATCAATATCATCTACTTTAGAAAGTTCCACAGCACCTTTTGTTAAAGCATTTGTAGCCGTAACGAGAAGTGTTTCTGTTTGGCTTTTCTTAATTGTAAATACGATAGGCTTTTTATCTAAATCGTAATGTTCAGGAGCTGTTTTCTCAACGAATTGATACGTACCAGGACGTAGATTTTCAACAACAATTTTTCCTTCAACATTTGTTTTTAAGCCTTCTTCAACTAGTTCTCCGTCTGCATCTAATAAATTAAATACAGCGTTAGCAAGTGTTGTATTTGTATCTATATCATCAATTTTTGTTAATTCAACGTTACCTTTTTTCAAAGCGTTTTTACTTGTAACGGTGATAGTTTCTGTTTGACTCTTTTTAATTGTAAATGGAATCGGTGTTCCATCTAACACATAATGCTCAGGAGCCTGAGTTTCAATAAATTGATAGTCTCCAGGGCGTAAGTCAGAAACGGAAATTTCGCCTTTGTCGTCTGTAATAAGGTTTGTACGAACTTCTTCACCATTCATATCAACAATTTTAAAGGTTGCATCTTTCAGCATTGTACGATCGATGTCATCAATTTTTGTTAAAGTGACAGCACCTTTCGTTAAGCTGTTTTTAGCAGTAACGGCAATGTTTTCTTTTTGACTTTTTCCGATAGTGAACGGAATAGGGTCTTTGCTTAAGTCATAGTCTTTTGGAGCTTTTACTTCAATAAATTGATAATCTCCCGGACGTAAATCAGAAGCGGTAACTATACCGTGCTTATCAGTCGTTAAGCCTTTGCGAATTACCTTTTTAGTGTCATGAGCGTCAACAATTATAAATTCTGCACCTTCAAGAGTAGTGCCATCAACGTCATCAACTTTAGTTAAAGTAACGCCACCTGTAAGTAAACTATTTTTTACAGTAACAGGGATAGGAAGATCTTCCTTGCTACCTTTTTTAATCGTGAACTTAATAGGTTTTTTGTCTAACTTATAATGTTCAGGAGCTTCTGTTTCAATAAATTGGTAATCACCTGGTGCTAACTCAGGAATAACTAGTACCCCATAATCATCTGTTTTTAAATCTTTCATAATTTCGTTGCCAGTTGCGTCCTGTAATGTGAATACCGCGCCAGCAAGAGCGATACTGCTTTCCACATCATCTTCTTTAATTAGTTTAACTTTCCCTTTCGTCAAACTATTTTTAAATGTAAGTGGAATTAGCTTTTGTTGTCCTTTTTCGATTGTAAATTCAATAGGTTCTACATTTACATCGTAATAAATAGGGGCTTTTGTTTCGACAATTTTGTATTTGCCAGGACGTAAATCTTTTACTACTAATTTTCCCTCTTTATCAGTAGTAAGGTTTATATGAACGTCTTCATCTTTGTCGTTAACGATTTTAAATACGGCATCTTCAAGTTTTTCTTTATCGTTTAAAGAATCTACTTTCGTTAATTCAATACCGCCTTTAGTTAAGCTGTTTGTAGCTGTAATAGATTTTGTAGCAGTTTGACTTTTCTCGATAGTGAAATCAATCGGTTTCTTGTTTAAATCATAGTTTTCAGGAGCTTTTGTTTCGATGAACTGATATTTACTAGGACGTAGTCCAGAAACAGCTATTTTCCCTTCTTTGTTAGTAATAAGGTTCGTATGAACATCTTTTCCATTTGCGTCAACGATCTTGAAGACTGCTCCTTCAAGAGCATTCCCATCCACATCATCCACTTTTAATAGTTCAACATTACCCGGTACTAAACGATTTTCTGCTGTAACAGTGATGATTTCTTTTTGACCCTTCTCAATTGTGAAGTTGATAGGTTCTGTGCTTAGTTCATAATGCTCAGGAGCCTGTGTTTCAACAAATTGATATTTGCCAGGACGTAAATCAGAAACCTTAATTTTCCCTTCAGCATCTGTAGTTAAGTCAGTACGAACATCTTTTCCGTGTTCGTCAATAACCTTGAAGACTGCACCTTCTAGAGATTCTTTCTTATCAACGTTATCAACTTTTACTAATTCAGCGTCACCTTTCGTTAAACTGTTCTTTGCAGTAACAGAAACGAAGGAGGTTTGACTTTTTTCAATAGTGAAATCAATCGGTTCTTTATTTAATTCATAGTACTTAGGAGCTTCTGTTTCGATAAATTTATATTTACCAGGCTCTAAGTTTTTAACGATTAACTTTCCATCTGATCCTGTTTTTAAGTTTTGTTGAATTGTATCGCCTTTTTCATTGACGATTTTAAATACCGCACCTTCAAGAGTTACATTTTCTTCAACGTCGTCAACTTTCGTTAAAGTGACGCCACCTTTAATTAGGTTATTTTCTGCTTTGACAGAGACCGCCTTTGTTTGTCCTTTTTCAATTTCAAACTTAATAGGTGTCGGGTCTGTAACGTAATGAAGAGGAGCTTGTGTCTCAACAAATTGATATTTGCCAGGACGTAAGTCTTTTACTTCAATATATCCATCTTTATTTGTTGTTAATTGTTCATAGCCAGGGATTACTTTACCTTTTTCGTCTTGTAAGCTAAAAATGGCACCTTCAAGAAGTTTCTTGTTCTCATCAAATTTCGTTAAGATGACTGAACCCTTCTTCAGACTATTTTTAGCAGTTACATTAATTACTGTTGTTTGATCTTCTGAGACAGTAAACCAGATTGGTTGGCTATTTAGATCATAATGAACTGGAGCTTCGATTTCTTTTAATTGATAAGTTCCAGGTTTCAATGGATCTACAGTAATTTGTCCATTTTCATTAGTTGTTAATTTTTCGTAGCCAGGAATTACTTTGTTATTTCTATCTAGTAAGGCGAAAACTGCACCTTTAAGTGTTTCGTTATTGTTCAGGTCATCAACCTTTGTAAGCACAGCTTTACCAACGAATTTCTTATTGCTAAGTTTGTATGTTGTCGTTTCTTGTGAACCAAGTTCAACAAGTCTGCCTTGCTTTAAATCCCAGCTAATTACATAGCCTGCTGGGGCCTTCGTTTCTTTTAATAAATATTTATCGCGTTTTAAGTTATTAAATTTAGCAATCCCGTCTTTGTCTGTTGTGATTTTACGGATAACAGTTTTCCCTGTACGATCGTATAAAGTAAATTCTGCCCCAGCCAATGGTGCGTTCTTATTGTCATTATCTACCTTTATAATTTCAAGGTTTCCACGACCTTTGGTAGCAGATCCTCCGCCCGAACCAGAAGACATTCGTACTTCAATCGTTTCGGTAGTTTCTGTATTTGTTACTGTTAACTTATTGCCTGCGATTTTCGCTTTATTACTTACTTTTTCTTTATCGTCTGCATTAATAAGTGAACGATATTCTAAAATATAAGCTCGATCAATTTTTTTCAAGAAGGCAATTTCGAAATGTTGCTTTCCGGTATTATTGTCTGTTGTGATCTTTAACTTATAGTCTGTTCCTTGTTTTAATTCATTTACTGTATCTTTTGTTAAATTTCCATATGGATCGACAGTTGTAGGATATAAGTGGAATGAATCTTCCACAAGTACCTGATTGTCTGTTGGATCGTCTGTTACAACTGCGTCTACAATGGTTGATTGGCTTTCGTTAATTGCAATACTCCAATTAATATAGTTGTCATCTTGTATAGCTTTTTTTGTAACAAAGCTACCACCTTTATTTACTTGAGCATCACCTTTAAGGGTGTTAACAATTTTAGAGCCATCTTTTAACTCTGCCTCATTTTTGTAGGTACCTTGGATAAGCTCACCATCAAGACTTGTTTTAAAGATAATATAATAAGGTGAATTAATTGATTGTTTGAAATGAACCTTTAGGGTGTTTTTATTTTTATCTGTAGGCTCTTCAAGTTCATATTGCTCAGTCGGTACAGCATTACCAGGTTTTGCGTTATCCGGACTTCCATTTAAAATCATATCGCGCACTTCGATGGATCCTGGTACTAACTTTTGTTTATCTTGTATTACGTCTATAACATAAGGATCTTTAATCTCAACGTTATTATAATTAAAGCCTATTATCCAAGTGATTTCTTTTGTTTGGGCGTTATAAGAACCGTATTTATACCCATTCGCCTTTGTGAAAGCATCAGGATCAAAATTAGCTACATCTTTATTTGATTGTTTGTTGGAATCTGCATCTATCCAAGATATGTTACCTGTATTTTTAAAGGAAGTTTTACCACTTTCCAATTTTGTATAATCAAAGTCTGTTGTATATTTTACAACTAATGTCTTTGTCATATTAGACTGATATGTACCTATAAGGGTAATGTTGAAACCTTTATCCGTCACATCTAAAACATAGTCAGTCCCAGCTTGAAGAGTATAATCTCCGTCTTTAATTTCTAATTTCTTATCTTTTAATTGCAATCCACCATGATCAAAGGTATCCGTAATGATCGCGTTGTTTAATGGATAGTTGTTATTATTTACTATAATTGTCCAAGTTGTTGTTTTGTCTTTATAGTTTGTTTCAGCTTTATTATTAGATTTAATAATATTTTGCTGCTTGAAGCCGGCTTCATTTTCTTTACTTGAACCATTATCAGCTGTAACTGTATTTTTTACTTTTCCATCTGTTATGACGTTATCAGTTGGCTTTGTTTTAT
Organism: Bacillus sp. NPDC060175; assembly: GCF_042728695.1. Lineage (NCBI taxonomy): Bacteria > Bacillati > Bacillota > Bacilli > Caryophanales > Bacillaceae > Bacillus > Bacillus sp. NPDC060175. The sequence goes on along the minus strand of NZ_JBHWYR010000002.1, from coordinate 122,211 downwards.
AGGTAATTACATAAGCACTATTAATATCCTCATTAAACTGTAGGTCGAATCCATTTTTCTTTTTACTTACAGTGTAATTAGTAACAGCGTCTCCTGTTACAAGCTTTCCTTTATCATCATATGAAGCATTTTTCACGACAATAGAATTTTCATCTAGTACATGTGCAGCGTCAAAAACATCTTTTAAAATTGCATCTGTTTTTTTGATATCTCTTTGATCACCATTGTAAGTAATTGTCCATTCAATCATTTGCGTCTTTGGATCATATTTACTCGTTTTGTTTAAATGTGTACCACGAGAAACCGTTACAGTAGAGCTTGCGTTTTGTTGCTTTTGATTATCACTCGTTATCGTAACGTTATTTTGGAAATTTTCAACATTTTCATCAGTAATTTTTGTGGTATATTCGATTTGGTATGCTTTATCGATGTTATCTTTAAAAGCAATCTCCAATTTTGAACCATCCGATGAAGTGATTTTGTAATCTGCTGGATCAGCTTCTGCACCACGTGTTGCGTTCCCATTAACATCAACTTCTAAATAATAAACTTTAATAGAATCTTTATTTAAGTTTGTACCTTGTGGGATAGTATCTTTAAAAACAGCGTTTATAAGCTTATCTTTCGTTTTATTCATTTCTACTGTCCAATTAATTTCATTTGTATTAATTGGCCTATCAGGTAACCCTTTTTTATTCGTAGCTGTTTGGACATTAGGCTTAAAGTCAACTGTAATAGAAACATCTTTATCTTTAATTGGGAAAGGAATTTCTTGTGTTGTTGTACCTTTAATTTCAGCTTTATTAAATTCTGTCTTTAATTGTAGGTTACCAACAAGATCTGGATGTTCTTCAACATAATCGTTGAATGTCATTGTGACCTTTCCTTCTTTTGTAACAGTAAAGTTTCCAATTGTGTTGTTTTCGCTATCGTATAAAGGACTGTTAATTGTATTGTAAATCTTAAAATGTTTAGGAAGATCAAAAATATAGTAATCTCCACTTTTGACATTCATCGATTTTAAAAGTTCCCATGTAAACTCAATATTGGCAGGGGAATCTGTACTTGGACGGTTATCCTCTGTAAATGGTTTTCCGTCTTTGTCCGTTAACTTTACACCCGTTAAAATGTTTGTTGTTATTTGCTTTGGACCTGAATTTGTATTCTCAGCAGGGTTGCTTGCTAATTTTTGTTCTGAGTTGTCAGTGGCTTGCTTAGCTGCTGGATTTTGTTCCGGATTGTCAGTAACAGGTTTAGCTGCTGGATTTTGTTCCGGATTGTCAGTAACAGGTTTAGCTGCTGGATTTTGTTCCGGATTGTCAGTAACAGGTTTAGCTGCTGGATCTTGTTCCGGATTGTCAGTAACAGGTTTAGTTGCTGGATTTTTCTCCGGATTATCAGTAACAGGTTTAGCTACTGGATCTTGCGCTTGTTTATTAGTATCCTGTTTGGTTACATCTTCTTTAGAATCTTCTACTTGAACAGGAACTGAAATAGGATGAAGCATTGTTCCTAGAGGAAAAGCGATTTGAACTGATTTTTCTCCAGTTTTTAAAGTTGGATTAAGTACAGTATCAAGTTTAATTTTTCCTTTAGCACCTTTTGAAGTTTCTACTTGATCATTAAATATTAGCTTTAATTTATTATCTTTAGCTGTTATAAAATATTGACCAATATTTTTTTGATCTGCTACTAAATTCCCTTGCGAATCTTTAGATACTTTTAATGCAAGTGGTATTTGAAGTACTGCGGTATCGTTTGCATGTACAACTTGTTGATCTTTTATTGACCAAGCGTATTCAACTTGAATAGTTGATCCTATCTTTATTAAGTTGTTAGGATTTTTTGCTTCGTCAATAATATGATTAGTTGCATCTTTCATTTCAACAGTGTCAAATAATGAATCTCCTGTTAAGGTTTCCGCTCGTACTTGATTGTATGGAAAACTAGCAAGCTGCGAAAATAGTACGAATACAGTTAAACATATATTGAAAAGTTTTTTCATTGTTCCTCCTCTGAGCATTCCTTTGTCCATTGGGGACTTATTCCACATGAACAAATGGAATATTAAAAGTATTTGTTATAAGCGATTTGTTTTTACTACCCCTCCATTTCTATACGCGCTCTCCGACAAAAAAGATGATATTCAATGTAGTGTTATTTAACGTAAAACAAAATGTATATTTACACATTTATATGGAAATATACACAATTCGACAAAAAATGCCGAAAAAAATACTGATATAAAAATGATATCAGCCCTTTATAGGTGAGAGTTTTCATGTAAATCAAATAAAAAGAATGGTTATAAAGGTAAGTTTTACGATACATGCTAACCAAAGTAATGTATCCCTTTGTGAAGGCTTGTTTTTGCCTTAAGGTTATGTGGAAATAAAAATCTAGATAGGGTTGATTTTGGTCAGAATGAAGAAAATATGTACTTTGAAAACAGTCATCTGTTTTGTCTAAAGAGAGTTTTACGATTAGTAGACCGAAGTGGAAATACGATTGTTTCTTACATTGTTAGAGGAATATAAGAATTACAGAATATTCGACTAATCCGTTACTACGGTCATTTTTGAAACTGTTTTAAATAATAAAAAAGAAGGTACGTTACTTCTTAGCGACAATATCTTTTTAGTAAAGATAAGCCTAAATAACCTCCGCTAAAGATTATATACTTAAATGATAAAGAGTTCAACAATATTTCATATATTTTCCAAAAGTGAAAAAACGACTGTTTTATGTAGAATCAATCTACAAAACAGTCGTTTTTTTGTATTATATTTCTGTTAAAATTATTGGCTCACCACGTGTTACGACAACTGTATGTTCACATTGTGCAACAAGGCTTTTGTCAGGAGTAATGAATGTCCAACCATCATCACCGCGCTCGATAATATGATCAGCTTTCATAGAGATAAATGGCTCTACAGCGATAACAAGACCGTCTTTTAGAAGTGCACTATCCATTGGATCATAATAGCTTAAGATGTGGTTTGGTGCTTCATGTAAACTAAGACCAATACCATGGCCAGTTAAGTTTTGAATAACATTGTATCCACTTTTATGTGCGAAGTTTGAAACCGCACGACCAATTTGATTTTGTTTTGAACCAGCTTTAACTTTTTTCATTGCTGCCCAAAATGCATCAACAGCTGCTTGGCAAAGTTTTTCTTTTTCTTCGTCTTGCCCAAGTACAAATGAAATACCTGTATCTGCATAATAACCATCAAGTGCGGCAGATACGTCGACGTTTACTAAGTCGCCTTCTTTTAATACACGATCTCCTGGAATGCCGTGAGCAACTTCTTCATTTACACTGATGCAAGTTACGCCTGGGAATTTATATTCTTTTTCAGGTGCTGACATAGCACCGTGCTCATCTAATACCTTTTTACCAATTAAATCTAGCTCTTTCGTTGTCATACCTGGCTTCGCTTGCTTTTTCATTTCTTCGCGTGCAAGTGCAACGATGCGGCCGATTTTTCGTAAACCTTCTAAATCTTGTTCATTACGAATAATCATGAAAACCACTGTCCTTCCTCGAATAGATATCTTATCCGATTGTATCATGTTTATTTTGCTCCTGCTACTTGCGTGCGGTATGCGGGGTGATTCTGCTCATAGAGAATACATGACAATTGTCATATTGATGTCATGACGCATCATACTGTTTCCTAACTTTTCCAAGGAATACAATGTAAATATAAGAAACGGCGGGGGTGGAGAGATGGAAAAGATTATTGAAGTAAATGGTGTTTCTAAAACATTTAAACATAAAAAAGCAGTAAATAACGTTTCATTTCATGTAAATAAAGGGCAAATAGTAGCATTACTCGGTCCAAATGGTGCGGGGAAAACAACGACAATTTCAATGATGCTCGGATTAAAAGATCCGACAGAGGGGAATGTCTCTATATTTGGAAAGAGTCCGAAGCACAGAGATGTTCGTAATAGCCTCGGTGCGATGCTACAAGAAGTAAGTGTGATTGATAGTATCACGGTAGAAGAAGCAATCGAGTTATTTCGTAGTTATTATACGAATCCAGTAGCGAAAGAAACATTACTTCAGTTATCAAATTTAGAATCAGAGCGAAAGCAAAGATGTGAGAAATTATCGGGTGGCCAAAAGAGAAGGTTAAATTTTGCACTGGCACTTGCAGGAAATCCAGAGTTGTTATTTTTAGATGAGCCGACAGTTGGAATGGATATTACGTCTCGAAAAACATTTTGGGAAACGATTAGAAAGTTAGCAAGTGAAGGGAAAACGATTATTTTAACGACGCACTATTTAGAAGAGGCAGATGCTTTAGCGGATCGGATTTTATTATTTGCGAACGGAAAGATCATCGCAGATGGTACGCCAGATGAAATGAAAGCGACGATTTCTCGAAAAACGATCTCGTTTTATTTGAAAGAAAGTATCCCTATGGGCTTGCTAAAAGAATTGCCGAATGTAACAGGAGTACAGTCAAATGAGGGGCGGATTATTTTAACAACGGAGGATACTGATGCCACGTTACAAGCAATTTACCAAAAGAATTTACCTGTAACAGGTATTTCAGTTGAACGTGGAAGTCTCGACGAAGCATTTGAACAGTTTGTCGCAAATCAGAAGGGGGAAATCGCATGAGAGCACTATGGATGCAATGTAAAATAGAGGTTTTACGTACGTTCCGTAATAAATTATTTATCTTTTTCTCATTATTAATGCCAGTTATGTTTTACTATATTTTCACAAATGTTATTCAAGTCCCACAAAACGGAGATGCTTGGAAAGCTCATTATTTAATTTCAATGGCGACTTTCAGTATTGTAGGGACTGCACTTTTTAGTTTCGGTGTGAGACTTTCTCAGGAAAAAGGGCAAGGATGGACACATCTTTTAAAAATTACACCACTTCCAGAGGGAGCATATTTAGCAGCAAAGATTATTGCTCAAACAGTAGTGAATGCTTTTTCAATCTTAGTTATTTTTATGGCAGGAATATTAATTAATAATGTCGAGTTAACAGTAGGTCAATGGATTGGTGCCGGATTATGGTTATTATTAGGCGTGACACCATTTTTAGCACTCGGAACAGTAATAGGTTCAATCAAAAAGGCGGATGCAGCTGCTGGCCTGGCTAATATTTTAAATATGAGCTTAGCTGTAGTTGGCGGATTATGGATGCCAATTGAAGTATTCCCAAAAGTATTAAGAACGATTGGAGAATGGACACCAACATATCACTTCGGAAGCGGGGCATGGGATATTGTAGCTGGAAAATCAATTGGATGGGAAAATATCGCGGTACTAGGAGGTTATTTCCTTATATTTGTTGTAGTATCAATATATATAAGAAAAAGACAGGAAGCGGTATAAATGATAGAGAAGAAGAGGATTGAGATTTTTCCGAAACAGATGGGTTTCTTCCCATATATGTGGTTAGTGTATCTGTTATTTCCAATTTATAATTTAACACAAGTATCAGGGGGGAAGCTTGCAATAGGGATCGGTATGTTGATGGTTTTCATCGTCACATACCGTCAACTGTATTTTGTGCAGGAGACGTTCATTTTGTGGGCGTGTATTCAAATGTTACTAACCGTTTTATTTGCTGTATTTTATAATCCTTTTATGATTTTCTTTGGATTTTTTACGGCAAGTGCGATGGGATTTGCGCCAAGTAAAAAAGTATTTCGATTGTTGTGGGGCCTGTTAATTGTAATGCTGGGAGCTTTTATATTTGTAAACTTTAATCAACTAACAACTACAAGTTTAGTGAATATAGTTCCAATGTTTATTTTAATGCTACTTACACCATTTGGAATGCGTAATTTTAATCAAAAAAAGATGTTAAAGAATCAATTAAATGAAGCAAACGAGCAAATTAAAGATTTAGTAAAACGTGAAGAACGGCAGCGAATTGCAAGAGATCTTCATGACACGTTAGGCCACACATTATCTCTTATTACGTTAAAAAGCCAGCTTGTTGAGAAGTTAATCGTAAAAAATCCAGAGCGTGCAAGTATAGAAGCCAAGGAAATTACACAAACATCTCGTACCGCTTTAAAGCAACTGAGGGAATTAATTTCTGATATGCGCATGATCACAGTAGAAGAAGAGCTTGAGCAAATAAAAGCAATCTTACAAGCAGCTAACATTGAATTGGAAATAAAGCAGGAAGCAAGTTCAAGTTCGTTATCACCAATTGAACAAAATATTGTCGGGATGTGTTTACGTGAGGCTGTTACGAACGTTGTAAAGCATAGTAAGGCATCGCGGTGTACAGTTTCTGTATTGGAATCACAGGGTGAATTAATTTTAACAGTAGAAGACAATGGTATCGGTTTAGAGGATCAAAATCATGATGGAAACGGTATCCGCGGTATGAAAGAGCGAATTGCTCTTATTGATGGATTTGTTGAACTAAATACGATACATCCAGGGACGCTATTAACAGTAAAAGTACCAGTTGTCATTAGAACAGGAAAAGATGAGGTGAGGGCATGATTCGAATTATTATTGCGGAAGATCAACGGATGCTTCGTGGTGCATTAGGAGCCCTACTTGATTTAGAAGATGATATGGAAGTGATTGGGCAAGCTGCGAACGGGGAAGAGGCGTTAAAATTAATTGAATCGTTAAAGCCGGATATAAGTATTATGGATATTGAAATGCCGATTCAAAGTGGATTAGATGTTGCTGAAACTTTAAAGAAAGAAAAATCATTATGCAAAGTAATGATTTTAACAACATTTGCAAGGCCAGGGTATTTTGAAAGGGCGATGAAAGCTGGTGTGCACGGATATTTGTTAAAAGATAGCCCGAGTGAAGATTTAGCCGCAGCAATTCGTAATGTAATGAAGGGAAAACGAGAGGTTTCTCAAGATTTAATGTTTGGTTTATGGCAGGAGCAAAATCCGTTATCAGATCGTGAAAAAGAAGTATTGTTACTTGCTAAAGAAGGAAAGACGGCAAATGAAATTGCGAAAACACTTTATCTTTCACCTGGTACAGTGCGTAATTATATTTCTGAAGTATTAACGAAGCTCGATGCGAAAAATAGGATTGAGGCAATTACAATTGCGGAAGAAAAGGGATGGATATAAAAAAGAAGTTTACCTATAATCGGTAAACTTCTTTTTTATTATTGTACTTCTATTACTCTATTTACTTTTTGTAATGGTTTATAACCATGTGCTTCAAATGCTTTTGCAAATTCATTTGATACGGCATTTCCGTATAAATCTTTTGCAGCCTGTACGATGTGGGACTGAAGTGATTCAAAATCTTCAGCTGAAGTTGCGTAGTTTTGCAATGCCCGCATAACAACTTTACTTACCTTTTCATTGCCTTGTTTTTGAACAGCAACATTGTTATATGTCTTACCCTCAGCTAATTGATATAATACGTGACTAATGATACCAGAATTTACGTGCGACTCTTGATCATTTCCGTCATTATAGAAATCTTGTAAGTTTGTATATAGTTTGTTGCCACCGTCACCAATTTCTCCCGGGATGTCACGGATTGTTAGGCCACCTAGTGTATCGCCCATAATCCAGTTTCCCTTATCTTTCTTTACATAATATTCGATTTGCGTGCCCCAGAAATCTGCTAGTCCTTCGTTTAACGCAGATGTTTCAGCGCTTGGATATCTCACAATTTTATTCTTTGTCGTACCACTAAATACAGCATGTCCAAATTCATGGGCTGTTACGTCAAGAGCAGAGGTTAATTTTCCATTTAGCCCGTCACCAAAGACCATTTGATTCCAACCTGGATGCCAAAATGCATTTACATAGTTTTCTTTTACACCATCACTAACTTCAGTAGAATCGAATCCGTGGACGCTAGCAATAACTTTTGAATCCTTATTATCATAACTTTTTAGATTATGTTCTTTCTTAAAATAGTCGTAAATATTACTCATATTTTTCATAACACCAGCTGCTTCTTTATCTGCAAAGCTCGAAGTGTCACTTGAAATAAGTGTCCCTGGATAACCGGCTTGGCTATCGCCACCAAGGGAGTCAGCATAGTCTGCGTTATAAATATAAATACCATTTCCACGGGATAAATCAGCTAAATAAAATTTTCCGTCAGTACCTTTTGCGATATTAAATAATACATTTTCTTGTAGCGCATTTTTCCCAGTTCCTTGTTCTTTCGCTGGTGATAGTTTAGGTGCTGTTACTTGATTAATAGTTTTATTCTCTTTATTTTTAATGAACTTTTCTTGGAAAAGTACTTCACCAGTTTGTAAGTCCATGATTGCATTTCCGTTTATAACTTGTTCATTGTTTTCATAAGTAAATGTAAGGACCGTTGCGTATGTATAGTGCCCATCTTTTTTCTTATAAACTACCGTTTCGCTAGAAAATTCTGTTTCTGTCGCATCACTTGGAATTTGAAGTATATTGCGTAATTTAGATTTTACTTCATTTTTCGACAAAAAATTTGTTATAGTAAGATTAAGTTGTTGGTCTAAATTTTGGGCAACTTTACCACTAACAGTTGTAATTACTCCATTTTTATCTACTTTTACAATGAGATCTTGACCATATACTTTATAGTTTTTGTATGTTTGTGCAAGGCGTAATTCGGTTTGATTTTCTTTTGTTTCTTTATTTGTAGGTTGAAAATCGACATTCTTTTCAGTAGTAACTTGCTCTTGTTGAGCTTTAGCCCCATTTACCTCACCCTTTAAATACTTTTTAGCAATATTCTCTTTTGTATCGTTTTGAGGTTGTGTTAATTTTCCGATTGTTAAACCAGGCTGAGCAATTTCAACTTTCACTTCATTTTTATCTAATTCTTGAGCGTGAATAACTTCTGTTGATAAAGGACAAAGAAGACCGAATGTAACGAAAGCACTAGCAAGTTTTCTATAATTCATCTATAACACTCCTAATCTTGTATTGTGTATGTGAGATGAATTGTATGAGAAATTTGCCGAATTTTATATATATTATGCATTATTTCATATCAAAAATTGTCGAATTCACATTATTGTAGTGGTATGACAACTTAAAAAAATTAGATTGTTATAATGGGATGGTGAGTAAGTATGCACGCAGAAAAATTAGGAAGTGAAATAAAGAAAATTAGGGTGATGAGAGGATTAACACAAAAACGGTTGTCCGATAATATATGTCACCAATCGGAAGTGAGCCGAATTGAATCGGGCGCGGTATACCCAAGTATGGATATATTGCAAGGTATTGCGGCGAAATTACAAGTTCCCATTATTCATTTTTATGAGGTACTCATTTATTCTGATATTGAGAGGAATAAGCAGTTAAAAGATCAAATTATTATGCTTTGTAAGCAAAAGAAATATAAAGAAATTTATAATAGGGTATGGAATGAGCTGAAAAAGGAAGAATATCATCCCGAGCTTGAGCAATTTCTTCAATGGCAATATCATGTAGCTGCTTACATATTGAAAAAAATCGATTACGATTATTGTATTTTAGAATTAAAGAAATTGCTCAATCAACAATTGGTAGGAATAGATGTATATCAGAATCTTTATATTGAAAACGCAATTGCAAACATTTATGCTGAAAATGGCTATTTTAAGAAGAGTATTGAGTTATTTGAAAATATATTAAAACAATTAGAGGCATTGCATGATAATAAAGAGTTTGATGTGAAGGTGAGACATAATCATGCAAAAGCATTATACCTAGATAATCAATACGAAGAAGCGCTTTGTCACGTAAATAAAGCCATTGAACTATCGTGTCAAATTAATAGTATGACATTGATTGGGCAGTTATACTATCAAAAAGGTGAATGCCTAGAAAAGCTAGAGTGTGATAGAGCAGAAATTGAAGATGCTTACGAAAAAGCGTGCTTCTTTTTCGATATATTAGGAATCCATGCGTTAAAAGAATCACTTATAAAAAAAATGAAGAAATAAAAAGACCTAAAAAACAAATATGCATAATTGCATACGGTATGGATAAATTTTCATGATATATTTAAAGAAAAAATGTGGGTGATGGAATATGAAAAAACTACTTATTGGTAGTCTATTAACGTTAGCAATGGCATGGGGTATTTCACTAGGAGATACAGCTTTAGAGAAAAATCAAGTGATTTCTCATAATGATCAAGAGATACAATTAGCTTCAGATGTACCTTTTGAGTACTAAAAAACAACCGTCTTACTTAGACGGTTGTTTTTTTGTGGAGTAACATCCAAACATCTTTACTAGAAACAGGTTTGCTAAAGAGGAATCCTTGAATGTGGTCACAGTTTTGTTCGTGTAAAAACTTCCATTGTTCTTCTGTTTCTACACCTTCCGCAATAACTTCTAAATTTAATTCTTTTGATAGCGTAATAATGGAAGCGATAATTGCTTCTTCTAAAGGGCTATTTGTAATTCCACAAATAAATTCTCGAGCAATTTTTAATGTATTGATTGGATATTTCGTTAAATAAGCTAAAGAACTATAACCAGTTCCAAAGTCATCAATTGAAATTTGAATACCGAGATTTTGAAGTTCTTCTAGTTTAGCAATTACAGAATGATTTTGATTAATCGCGATACTTTCCGTAATCTCAATATCTAGCGCTTCCGGCTTTAGTTCTGTTTCTTCCAAGACTTTTGAAATAGTTGATATTAAATCTGCGTGATTAAATTGAACAACAGATAAATTCACACCAACCTTTAAGTGAGAAAATCCTTGGTTATGCCATTTTTTTGCTTCTAAGCAGGCTGTACGTAAAATCCAATTACCAAGTTCAATAATAAATCCTGTCTCCTCTGCTAGAGGGATGAATTGGGCAGGTGATACAATCCCGAGTTTTGGGTGTTTCCAACGAATTAACGCCTCAAAACCGATAATTTGTTTTGTTTTTGTGTTTACTTGTGGCTGGTATTCAAGGAAAAATTCATTTTGTTGTAGTGCTTTTGAAAGCTCACCTTCTAGGAAGTGTATTTCATTTTGAGCAATACTCATTTCTTTTGAGAAGAAAACGAATCTGTTTTTTCCATTTGCCTTTGCTCGATACATAGCCATATCTGCATTTTTCATTAATTCGGTTACATCGGTTCCGTAGTCAGGGTACATTGCAATTCCGATACTCGGTGTAACAGAAAGTTCTTCATCCTTAATAAAGTAAGGCTTATTTAAGATAGTTAAAATTTGTTCAGCTATAAAAGAAGCACTTTTTTCAGAGTACATATCTGGTAATAGAATCGTAAATTCATCTCCGCCTTGGCGGGCAACGATATCTTTTGAACGCAAACATCCACGTAATCTTTTGGCTACTTCAATTAATAATAGATCCCCAACATCATGGCCGAGTCGATCGTTAATTTTTTTAAATCGATCTAAGTCGAGGAACATGACCGCAACGTCATTAGTGTTGTTTTGAGCTGTATTTAAAATCGTTTTTAAATCTTTTTCGAATTTCCGGCGATTCGGTAGTCCTGTAAGTGCATCATGGAAAGCCAAATGTTCTACTTGTTTTTGTTTTTCATATAAAGTTGTAATATCACGTGCTATACCAAACATCCCAACAACTTCTTTATTTATAAAAGTCGGGATGAGTGTAATGTGAAGGTAATAATAATAGCCCTCTTTTTCTTTTGTACGAACTTCTAGAGTTTGTGGTCCACCTTCTTTTGTAATTTGCAAGGATTTCTTCAATAATTTATGATCTTTTGGATCAATGAAGTGTAGAAGAGAATAGCTCGTTACTTCACAATAGTAGGCTGTAAATAAACTTTCGCAAGCCTTATTAGATTGTTGAAAAATCCCGTTCATATTTAAAGAAAAAACAGCATCAGGATGATCTTCGAATAAAGATTTATAACGTTGTTCACTTTTTGATAGTGCAGATGCGCCTTCTTCAACTTTGCCTTCTAGTTGTGTAGTCAACTGTTCGTACGTATCGATTAATACTTGATTGTCTTTCCACATGTAAAGTTGTCGTAGGAATAATAAGATAAGTGATAATACGAGACCGATTAACATGAACTTATCATCCCAAGGCTGAATGACAATAAAGGAAAAAGTAATGATTATACTAAAATAAGGTAATATAAAGCGTACATAATCGAATCGATAATATTTAGTCTTAGTTTCATGTTGCATTGGTTTATCTAAAATGTATAGTATGGACGATAAACCGATTAATAAAATTGAAGCAGTATGTATTAAATAAGAGACTTCAGAAGAAGTTTCCATTCCTGATCTTAACTGGAACAGGTGTATATATCCGTAAACAAGTATGATAGTGAAGCCGACAATTAATGAGATTCTACTAGAAGAATACTGTTCTCTTCTATATAAGCTAATAACGGCGTAAATTACTAATGATTGTGCAATGAAATATCCAATTAAAACCCACGTATCTGTTGTTAACATACGAAAGCTTGAAATGTCTAAAATAAAGGTTAAGGTAAAGTAAATATTCATAACAACAATAAAGATGCTATCGAATGAAAATTGAGCAAGACCTCTAATGGAGTAATGTTTTATGAACTTTATAGCAAAGCCAGAAAAGAGCAAAATATATTGTACGATGAAAAAAGGTAGTGCTCTATATGAAAATATGACTTGATCATAAATTGAAAGAGAATGAAGAAATAAAGTTATTTCCATAGTTAGTCCACATAGGCAAGTACATAGTAGTAAAACCCAAAATAGTTTATCACCGCGCTTCATTTTTTTTATTGCTTTATATAAACAATAACAAGAAAAGAGTGCAGCAAAACAAAATAAGAAGAGAATTCCAATTTCTTTTATATTCAAGTCCTTAGGGATAAAGAATATCCAAAGAGAAAATATAATAATATACATCATGACAAATTGTACATATTTTTTTTGATTGATCATATAATGGCTCCGTTTCAATAAAGTTGAATCACAGGGGGAAAATGCTAATTTAAATAATAGCATACAAATGGAGATATTTTTTACTGTAAAAATTACTTTTTTTTGAAAAAATAGCGCAATGTTACAAATTACCATTGTAACGTTGCGCCATTTTTTCTTTTTATTCCTCTTATTGAAGAGATTTCACTTATTAATTGGAGAAGTGCTAAATCCTTTTGTTTGCTTTCAATCATAATATCGAAATTACGGTCAACTTTTTTTGCAATGTGCAAAAAGGGTTTGATAAATTCTAAATCAATATAATTTGAGTGGGCCCTAAATTCTTTTTCTGATTTAGGAGAAGAAATATGAACTTTAGGTGGGATATTTGTATGTGACCAAGTTTCAAATATCATAGGAATTAACTCTTCTAGCGGTTCACCACAAAGGTTCGCTATGTGATGATGATAATCGAACACGAAAGGGATTTTTTCTTTTTGACAAATAGCCAAAGTTTCAGAAGTGGTATATGTTTTATCGTCATTTTCAAGAGTCATTTGTTTTTTTATGTGTGAAGGAAGTTTTTTTATGTTTTCATGAAAACGTCCAATTGCACTTTCCTTATTTCCATATGCGCCGCCTACATGAATATTAATGTAGGAAGAATCTGCAATTCCTATAGCGTCTAATACGTTATAATGATAGGTCATATCTGTAATCGCATTAGTTGTAATATGTGGCTTTTCGCTTGTAAATAGCGTAAATTGATTGGGATGGAAACTTATGCGCAAATTGTGTTCCTGAATTAATGCCCCTATTTTACGCCAAAGCGGTGCAAATGTTTGAAGGTAATCAAATTTGACTTCAGGATGTGTTGCAAGCGGGACGATAGAAGATGATAAACGATATAATGGAATTTCATGTGCAATATTGTAATGAAGGATGCGTATTGTATGTTCTAGATTTTGTAGTGTAACATTATATAATTTATCTTCACGCTCTTGCTTTTTAAGTTTTTTCCAACTTGTAAATGTCATTGTTTTGGCAGGAGAACAGTCCCACAATGCCATAGCATGTGAGACATATCCAAATCGAATTATCATATGTGATGCACCTCTTTGGCTCTTGAAATTTCCCTATAAAAAGAACGCGAGTATCGTTCCTATCCATTCCTTTCCTCTATCGATAATGGAGAGGGGGCTGACATCTTCAAAGGAAAGTAATGAGGAGCGTTCCAAATCTTCCTCGAATTTACTTTTTACTTCTTGTATGAAATATTTATCGTATAAAAGGCAATTGATTTCATGGTTAACATATAAACTTCTCATATCGAAATTAGCAGTTCCGATATCACAAATATGATCGTCTACTATAATAATTTTTGCGTGGAAAAATCCTTGCTGAAAAGCGTAAATATTACAACCAGCTTGTATTAACTTTCGGCAATATGGGAATTTTGCTTCTCGAACGAGGGCGTGATCAGCCTTTTGTGGAACGAGAATGGTTATTTGAACCCCATGTTTTCGTGCTTTTAATAATGCATTCATAATTTTTTTTCCAGGAATAAAATATGGTGTACCGATAAAGAGTTCTTTTTTCGCGCTTTCGATTAAATGTAAAAATGTACTTTGCAAATAGGCACCATCAGTAGGGATGAAACGATGTAGGACGGTCCCTGGTTGTTGCGTAGGAAAATAAAGAGATGAATCTAATAAATTTTGGTCTGTATCGTCGAGCCAATCATGTAAAAATTGTTTTTGTAAATCTTGTATCCCTTCTCCTGTAAGACGTAAATGATAATCTCGCCATAACCCTAACCTTTGATTATGCCCTAAATATTCCTCGCCAATGTTAAATCCGCCAATATAACCAATTTTCCCGTCAATAACTGTAATTTTTCTATGGTTTCTTTGATTTGCAGAAAAGAAAGGAAAAGGAAATTTCACTTTGTGACAAAATGAAAAAGAGACACCATGCTTTTGTAGGGAGTAAATCGCTTCTTTTGATAAATAATGACTTCCAAACCGGTCGAGTAAAAGTCTTACTTCAATTCCTTCTTGTGCTTTATCGATAAGTAACTTTAAAAACGTACGACTTATGTCATCGTTTTTTACAATGAAAAATAAAACGTGCACATGGTGTTTAGCTTGTTTTATATCAGCAAAGAGAGCATCGTACAGATCATTTCCGTATGTATAAAGGCGAAAATCACTTTGACGTAAAGGGAAAGAACGAGAACGTACACGCTTTAAATGAACAATTCTCCCGTATGAAAGGTCGATTGTAATCCAGAGAGCGCTGCCTAATAACAAGAGAGATAAGAAAAACATAAGTAAATTCCCTCCTTCACGGTATTTTCACCATCAGTTTTTTATAAATTAAAACTTCACTTTATTCCGCTATTTGCGGGCAGTAAGACTCCCACCTCAAAATTAGGTTAAAGCAAAGAAGTTGGTTGGGATTCGGGCTGCCCGTAAAAGCCCGATTGTTGTGGGCTAATAATCAGTGGGGATGAATAGCTCCCCGCCGATTAAAGTTTCACTTTATAGTTTCACCGAAATGAACAGCTTTATTAAAAAATGTGTTGTTGTATAACAAAAAACTGTTGACTGAATGCTCACTCATTATATAATGGGAATAGGGGATACAATTCAGAAAATTATATATTTTCGAAGATTCTAAAAAAGGAAGAGGGCTTACAAAGAGAGGGGTAGCATAAAATGAATAGCTTACTAATCATTAATTGGCTGGCTGCCATTGCTGTTATTGCTTATGCGGGATATTTGTTTGTATATCTTATACGAACGAGGATGGCCTACATACAATTAGGAAAAAAGATTGAATTTGACCGTCGTTTTAAAGAGCGTTGGGATCTCCTTAAGGTCAATGTTTTCGGTCAAAAAAAGCTGCTGAAAGATAAAAAGAGCGGCATCATTCACGTTATGTTCTTTTACGGATTTATTCTTGTCCAATTTGGAGCAATTGACTTCGTTTGGAAAGGGCTCGCACCAGGATCACATCTTCCACTTGGACCACTATATCCTGCATTTACATTCTTCCAGGAAATTGTCACACTTGTTATTTTAATTGCAGTCTTTTGGGCTTTTCATAGACGCTATGTTGAAAAGCTTGTTCGTTTAAAACGTAATTTTAAATCAGGTCTTGTCCTTATCTTTATCGGTGGCTTAATGATTTCTGTGCTACTTGGTAATGGGATGGGAATTATATGGCATGGCGAAGAGCTTTCGTGGAGTGAACCAATCGCTTCTGCAATCGCTTACGTTTTCTCAGGGATAAATGAAACCGTAGCCATTTCAGTGTTCTATTTCTCTTGGTGGGTGCATCTATTAATCTTGTTAACGTTTTTAGTTTATGTACCACAATCAAAACATGCGCATTTAATTGCTGGACCAGTTAACGTATTTTTTGGTCGTCTTTCAAATCCAGGAAAACTTGAAAAAATCGATTTTGAAGATGAAACTCAAGAAACATTCGGTGTTGGTAAAATTGAAGACTTTAGACAAAATCAACTTATCGACTTATATTCTTGCGTCGAATGTGGTCGTTGTACAAATATGTGTCCGGCAACAGGAACAGGGAAAATGTTATCACCGATGGATTTAATTTTAAAACTTCGTGATCATTTAACTGATAAAGGAGCAGCGGTAACATCAAAAGCACCGTGGGTTCCAGTTGTTGCTTTTAATAATACACAAGGAAATCAGTTAGCGATGATGGCAGCTGGAAAAGGACAACAGGAATCAGCGGCTACAGCGCTAGCGTACGATCCAAGTTTAATCGGAGATGTTATTACAGAAGAAGAGATTTGGGCATGTACAACGTGCCGTAACTGTGAAGACCAGTGCCCAGTTATGAATGAGCATGTTGACAAAATTATTGATTTACGCCGCTATCTTGTTTTAACAGAAGGAAAAATGGATGCGGAAGCGCAGCGTGCAATGACAAACATTGAGCGTCAAGGTAATCCGTGGGGACTGAACCGTAAAGAGCGTGAAACATGGCGCCAAGGTGACGATGAAGTAACAGTTCCAACTGTAAAGGAGAAATCAAAAGCTGGCGAAGAGTTTGAATACTTATTCTGGGTTGGATCAATGGGGTCGTACGATAACAGGAGTCAGAAGATTGCGATATCATTTGCGAAGCTAATGAACGAAGCAGGCATTTCATTCGCAATTCTTGGTAATAAGGAAAAGAACTCTGGTGATACACCGCGCCGCCTTGGAAATGAATTTGTATTCCAGGAAATGGCGACTAAAAATATTGAAGAATTTGAAAAAGCAGGAGTGAAGAAAATCGTTACGATTGACCCTCATGCTTATAACACTTTTAAAAATGAGTACCCGGACTTTGGCTTACAAGCAGAAGTCTATCATCATACAGAATTACTAGCCCAGTGGGTGAAGGAAGGACGTTTAAAACCTGTCCATTCTATTGAAGAGACAGTTACGTACCATGATTCCTGTTACTTAGGAAGATACAACGAAGTATATGAAGCGCCGCGCGATATTCTAAAAGCAATTCCAGGTGTAAACCTTGTAGAAATGGCGCGTAACCGTGAAACAGGAATGTGCTGTGGTGCGGGTGGCGGCCTAATGTGGATGGAAGAAACGACAGGTTCTCGTATTAACGTTGCTCGTACAGAACAAGCGCTAGCTGTACAGCCATCAATTATCGGTACAGGATGCCCGTATTGCTTAACGATGATTAGTGACGGTACGAAAGCGAAAGAAGTTGAAGAAACAGTTCAAACTTTGGACGTAACGGAGATTTTAGAACGCTCAGTTATCGGACAGAAGAAAGAAGCAATGTAGTTTGTAGGCATGCATCCAATTTTAGAAAGAGGTGCAATAATTGCACCTCTTCTAAGTGTAAGGATACCGAGCGAGCGCTCGGTGCTAAAAAAAGAAATGGGGGAAAGAAATATGAATAAAACAGTTATTTTAAGTGCTGCAAGAACACCGGTTGGAAAATTTGGAGGAACTTTAAAAGACGTGAAAGCAACAGAACTTGGAGGAATTGCAATTAAGGCAGCGCTTGAAAGAGCGAATGTTTCCGCTAGTGATGTTGAAGAAGTTATATTCGGAACGGTTATCCAAGGAGGACAAGGACAAATTCCATCACGCCAAGCAGCAAGAGCGGCCGGCATTCCTTGGGAAGTGCAGACAGAAACAGTAAATAAAGTTTGTGCATCAGGACTTCGCGCAGTTACATTAGCGGATCAAATTATTCGTACTGGTGATCAATCACTGATTGTAGCTGGTGGAATGGAATCGATGAGTAACAGCCCTTACATTTTACGAGGGGCAAGATGGGGATACAGAATGGGTAACAACGAAGTTATCGATTTAAACGTTGCAGACGGTTTAACATGCGCATTTTCAGGTATACACATGGGTGTTTATGGCGGAGAAGTTGCAAAAGAGGATGGGATCTCCCGCGAAGCACAAGATGAATGGGCATATCGTAGCCATCAACGTGCGGTTTCGGCACATAAGGAAGGTCGTTTTGAAGAGGAGATTGTACCAGTAACAATTCAGCAAAGAAAAGGCGATCCTATCGTCGTGGCTAAGGATGAGGCGCCGCGCGCGGATACAACGGTTGAAAAATTAGCGAAATTAAAGCCTGTTTTTGATAAGACGTCGGCAGTAACAGCTGGTAATGCCCCTGGACTAAATGATGGCGGTGCTGCGCTTGTATTAATGAGCGAGGACAGAGCGAAGCAAGAAGGAAGAAAGCCATTAGCGACAATTTTGGCACATACGGCGATTGCGGTAGAATCGAAGGATTTCCCAAGAACGCCAGGTTATGCAATTAATGAATTGCTGAAAAAGACAGGTAAGACAATTGAAGACATAGATCTATTTGAAATCAATGAGGCATTTGCGGCAGTAGCAATTGCAAGTACAGAAATCGCAGGGATCGATCCGGAAAAATTGAATGTAAATGGCGGTGCTGTAGCAATGGGGCATCCAATTGGAGCGAGCGGAGCACGTATTATCGTTACACTTATCCATGCACTGAAGCAGCGCGGCGGCGGAATTGGAATTGCTTCTATTTGTAGCGGTGGCGGTCAAGGTGATGCAGTGATGATTGAGGTTCATTAATTTACGTTCAGGAAATTTTTGGTTTATTAACAACTTATATTAAGGGGGAAGAAAGAATGGGTGTACAAAAAATAGTTGTAATTGGTGCAGGGCAAATGGGTTCAGGTATCGCACAAGTGTGTGCAATGGCAGGCTATGATGTGAAAGTGCAAGATTTAAAGCAAGAGCAATTAGATAGAGGGTTAGCTGTTATTTCGAAAAATTTAGCCCGCCAAGTAGAAAAAGGCCGTATGAAGGAAGAAGAGAAAGAAGCGACTTTAAATCGTCTTACATGGACGCTCGATTTAAATAGTGTCAAAGAAGCTGATCTTATTATTGAAGCAGCTGTTGAAAAAATGGATATTAAAAAGAAAATTTTTGCGAATCTAGATGAAATCGCTCCAGAACACGCAATTTTAGCGACGAATACGTCATCGTTACCAATTACGGAAATTGCGGCGGTAACGAAACGTCCTGAGAAAGTAATCGGCATGCACTTTATGAATCCAGTTCCAGTTATGAAACTCGTTGAAATTATTCGTGGTTTAGCTACAGATGATGCAGTGTACGAAACGATTGAGGATATTACGAAAAAAATCGGGAAAGTGCCAGTTGAAGTAAATGATTTCCCAGGGTTTGTATCGAACCGTATTTTATTACCGATGATTAACGAAGCAATCTATACGTTATATGAAGGTGTAGCGACGAAAGAAGCGATTGATGAAGTAATGAAACTCGGTATGAATCATCCGATGGGACCACTTACATTAGCTGATTTTATCGGTTTAGATACGTGTTTATACATTATGGAAGTGTTGCATGAAGGATTAGGAGATAGTAAATATCGCCCATGTCCATTATTACGTAAGTATGTGAATGCAGGATGGTTAGGACGTAAAACGGGTCGTGGTTTCTACGTTTACGAATAAATTCCTCCCTTTATTAAAGTAGTGGTCTTACCAAATTATTAAAAAGATATATAGCAAACGGAGGCGAAGTACATGAATTTTCATTTTACTGAAGAGCAACAAATGATGAGGAAAATGGTTCGAGATTTTGCGCAGAAGGAAATAGCTCCCTTTGTTCCTAGTATGGAACAAGGGGTGTTCCCAAAAGAGATTTTGCAAAAGATGGGTGAGCTTGGACTAATGGGTATTCCAGCGCCTGCAAAATATGGCGGGGCAGAAATGGATTTTATTTCTTATATTCTAGCGATTGAAGAAATTTCAAAGGTAAGCGCAACGGTTGGTGTAATTTTAGCTGTACATACGTCAGTTGGAATGAATCCGATTTTGTATTTTGGAACAGAAGAACAGAAGCAGAAGTATGTTTCTAAACTGGCGACTGGTGAATATTTAGGTGCATTTGCTCTAACAGAACCGAATGCAGGATCAGATGCAGGTAGTTTGAAATCAAGAGCTGTAAAGAAAGGCGATCACTACATCATTAATGGATCGAAAGTCTTCATTACAAATGGTGGTGAAGCAAGTACATATATCGTCTTTGCGTCTACAAATCCAGAGGCGGGGAAAAGCGGGATTTCAGCATTTATAGTAGAGAAAGATACACCAGGCTTAATCATCGGAAAAGATGAGCATAAGATGGGGCTTCTTGGTTCGCGTACAGTGCAACTTACGTTTGAAGATATGAAAGTGCCGGCTGAGAATTTACTTGGAGAAGAAGGACAAGGATTTAAGGTGGCAATGGCGAATTTAGATGTTGGGCGAATTGGAATCGGAGCGCAGGCATTAGGAATCGCGGAAGCGGCGCTTGCATGTGCGATTGATTATGCGAAAGAGCGTGAACAATTCGGAAAGCCAATTGCGGCGCAGCAAGGAATCGGATTCAAACTTGCAGATATGGCGACTAGCGTAGAAGCAGCGCGATTACTTGTATACAGAGCGGCATCGCTAAGAGCACAAGGATTACCATGCGGTAAAGAAGCTTCTATTGCGAAATTATTTGCTTCTAAGACGGCTGTTGAAGTTGCGATTGAAGCAGTGCAAGTATTTGGTGGTTATGGTTATACGAAAGATTATCCAGTAGAAAGATTTTTCCGTGATGCGAAGATCACACAAATATATGAAGGAACGAGCGAAATACAAAAGCTTGTAATTAGTCGAGCTTTATAAAAAGGCAGAGGGGGAGACGGGAATGCATTTTAAATTATCAGAAGAACATGAAATGATAAGGAAAATGGTTCGGGATTTTGCAAGGAATGAAGTAGCACCGACAGCAGCAGAGCGTGATGAGGAAGAGCGATTTGATCGCGCTTTATTCGATCAAATGGCAGAGCTTGGTTTGACCGGTATTCCGTGGCCTGAAGAATACGGCGGAATTGGAAGCGATTACTTGGCGTATGTAATTGCCGTTGAAGAATTATCCCGCGTCTGTGCTTCTACAGGTGTAACGTTGTCTGCGCATACTTCACTTGCTGGATGGCCGATTTTTAAATTTGGAACGGAAGAGCAAAAACAAAAGTTTTTGCGCCCAATGGCTGAAGGGAAGAAAATTGGTGCATATGGCTTAACAGAACCAAGCTCTGGATCAGATGCTGGCGGAATGAGGACGACTGCAAAGCGAGATGGAGACCATTACATTTTAAATGGTTCGAAAATCTTTATTACAAATGGCGGCATTGCTGATATTTATGTTGTTTTTGCATTAACAGATTCTGATTCGAAGCAGCGCGGCACGAGTGCATTTATTGTGGAGAGTGATACGCTAGGGTTTTCAGTTGGGAAGAAGGAAAGTAAGCTAGGAATTCGCTCTTCGCCAACGACTGAAATTATGTTTGAAGACTGCCGTATTCCTGCAAGGAATCTGCTAGGGGAAGAGGGCCAAGGATTTAAAGTTGCGATGCAAACGTTAGATGGCGGCCGTAATGGCATTGCGGCGCAAGCGGTCGGGATTGCACAATCCGCTTTAGATGCTTCTGTAGAATATGCAAGAGAACGTCATCAGTTTGGGAAGCCAATTGCGGCGCAACAAGGAATTGGCTTTAAACTTGCAGATATGGCAACGGATGTAGAGGCAGCGCGTCTTTTAACATATCAAGCGGCTTGGCTTGAATCTGAAGGGCTTCCGTACGGGAAAGAGTCAGCGATGTCAAAAGTATTTGCAGGTGATACAGCGATGAAGGTAACGACTGAAGCAGTACAAGTATTTGGTGGTTATGGTTATACGAAAGATTATCCAGTAGAGCGTTATATGCGCGATGCAAAGATTACACAAATATATGAGGGAACACAAGAGATTCAAAGGCTTGTAATTTCTCGTATGTTAACGAAGTAGGAACGAAAGCGTAGGTATTTTCCTACGCTTTTTACTTCCAAAAATAATAGAGAGAGGTGAAGGGATGGTTAAACATAATGTACATGCGTCAGTGAAAGATGAAAAATTAGTTGCGTTAAGGCGTGAACAAATGATTAAAGGTGCGGTGCAGCTGTTTAAGCAAAAAGGATTCCCGCGTACAACAACGAGAGAAATTGCGAAAGCGGCTGGATTTAGTATCGGAACACTTTATGAATACATTCGCACAAAAGATGATGTATTATATTTAGTTTGTGATAGTATTTATGAACATGTAAAAGAGCGGTTAGAGGAAGTAGTGTGTACAGAGAAGGGGAGTATAGAAAGCTTAAAGATAGCGATAACGAATTATTTTAAAGTGATGGATGAATTGCAAGAAGAAGTATTAATTATGTATCAAGAGGTACGTTTTTTACCGAAAGAATCACTCCCATATGTATTAGAAAAAGAGTTTCAAATGGTTGGGATGTTTGAGAATATTTTAGAGCAGTGTACGGAAAATGGGACATTTACACTAAATAAAAAGGAAATACAGCTTCTTGCACATAATATTTTCATACAAGGACAAATGTGGGGATTTAGACGTTGGGCCCTGCAAAAACTGTATACGCTCGAAGAATATACTGAAATGCAAATTAGGTATGTACTGCAAGGCGCGCATATGTTTCCGAAATAAGGAATAGACAAATTATAATTTTATTACCATATAAAGTGAAACTTTAATCAGTGGGGGTTTTGTTCATCCCCCACTGATTATTAGCCTTCACCAATCGGGCGTTTACGGGCAGCAGGGCTCCCACCTAACTTCTTTGCTCCAGCCGAATTTTGATGTGGGAGTTTTACTGCCCGCAAATAGAGGGATAAAAGTTTCCCGTTTTTTTTGTAGCATATTTGTGCGACTTTTGTTTATAATGAATAGTATGGATTTTTTTAGGCAGACCGTTGTATATAAGGTTATATTTGAAGAAAGGAAGTGCCGCATAAGTGAATTTTAAGCAATATTCACCAGAAGAGCTAAAAGAATGTTCAATGATTGAAGTTGTACATAGCGTTTTAGGGGATAAAAGACAAGCAACGACATTCAACGAGTTGGTTCAAGAAATCGCTCAAGTGCTGGGACTATCTCAAGAACAAGTTAATGCGAAACTCGCACAATTTTATACAGATTTAAACATCGATGGACGTTTCATTAATTTAGGCGAAAATCGTTGGGGGCTACGTAGCTGGTACCCATATGAGCAAATTGATGAAGAAATTCTGCCTCAGCCAAAACCGAAGAAGAAACGTAAAGTTGAAGAGGACGGTTTTGACGACTACATTGAAGAAGATGATGTAGAAGACGATGTAGAAGACGATGTAGAAGATTTGGACAAGGTTCTTGAAGACGAAGACGCAGATGATGAAGATGATGATCTTGATGATGTAGAAGAAGATAATGAAGACTTCGAAGAAGAAGAACTTGAGTACGATGAAACTGAAGAAGAAGAAGAGGAAGAGCGGTAGTTCTTGACTTTTCATTATCGTCCATGTAGAATCATTTTTGGGCTCTTTAAAAAAAGACGATAATACTTTTAAAGTGTAAATATAAAAGAAAATTGCTCCCTACTTATTACTTTATGTGATGAGGGGAGCAATTTTCTTTTTTGTTTTTTGTTTAGAAAATAAAAAGAGCCTAACAATAAGATAGATACAGTGTTATCTACATACGTTGCGCTTTGCAACGGTGATTATATAACAACGAAGTAGAAGGGAGTATTTTCATGACTAAGTATATTTTTGTAACAGGCGGTGTAGTATCGTCTTTAGGTAAAGGTATTACAGCAGCATCTCTTGGAAGACTTTTAAAAAATCGTGGTTTAAACGTAACTATTCAAAAGTTTGATCCATACATTAACGTAGACCCAGGGACTATGAGCCCATACCAACACGGTGAGGTATTCGTAACAGATGATGGTGCAGAAACGGACTTAGACCTAGGTCACTATGAGCGTTTTATCGACATCAACTTAAATAAATACAGCAACGTAACAACAGGTAAAATTTACTCTTCAGTTCTTCAAAAAGAGCGTCGTGGTGAATATTTAGGAGGAACAGTTCAAGTTATTCCTCACATTACTAACGAAATTAAAGAACGTGTATATCGTTCTGGTCGCGAAACAAACGCCGACGTTGTTATTACAGAAATCGGTGGAACTGTTGGTGATATTGAGTCTCTACCATTCTTAGAAGCAATTCGTCAAATTAAGAGCGACATCGGTCGTGACAATGTAATGTACATTCACTGTACGTTAATCCCGTACTTAAAAGCAGCGGGTGAAATGAAAACAAAACCAACGCAACATAGCGTTAAAGAGCTTCGCAGCTTAGGTATTCAGCCGAATATTATCGTTGTTCGTACAGAACTACCTGTTTCTCAGGACATGAAAGACAAGCTTGCATTATTCTGTGACATCGATACAAAAGCAGTTATCGAAGCACGAGATGCAGATACTTTATATGCGGTTCCATTAGCTCTTCAAGAACAAAACATGGACCAAATCGTTTGCGATCACTTAAAATTAGACAATCCTGCTGCAGATATGACAGATTGGACTGCGCTAGTTAATAAAGTACGTAACCTTTCTAAGAAAACAAAAATCGCTCTTGTTGGTAAATACGTAGAGCTTCAAGATGCATATATTTCTGTTGTAGAAGCACTTCGTCATGCAGGTTATTCATTCGACACAGATGTAGAAGTGAAATGGGTAAACGCTGAGCACGTAACAGCAGAGAACGTAAAAGAATTAGTTGGCGACACAGATGGTATCCTTGTACCAGGTGGCTTCGGCGATCGTGGTGTAGAAGGTAAAATCGTTGCAATTCAATATGCTCGTGAAAACAAAGTACCATTCTTAGGAATTTGCTTAGGTATGCAACTTGCATCAATCGAATTTGCACGTAACGTATTAGGATTAGAAGGAGCTAACTCTTCTGAAATTAATCCTGACACACCTTATGCAATTATCGATTTATTACCAGAACAAAAAGATGTAGAAGATTTAGGTGGTACACTTCGCCTTGGTCTATACCCATGTAAGCTTGCTGAAGAAACAAATGCTTACAATGCTTACAACGAGCCGGTTATATATGAGCGTCATCGTCATCGTTATGAGTTCAACAATCAATTCCGTCCAGATATGGAAAAAGAAGGATTTGTATTCTCTGGTACAAGCCCAGACGGTCGTCTAGTGGAAATTATTGAATTACAAGATCACCCTTGGTTCGTGGCAGCACAGTTCCATCCGGAACTTGTATCTCGTCCAAACCGTCCGCAACCATTGTTCCATGATTTCGTAAGTGCTTCTATTACGAATAAAGAGAGCAAGTAATAAAAAAAGCGCCTGAAATAGGGCGCTTTTTTTAATATTCGTTTAACATTTCATCAATTGTAAATTTCAATCCGTGATAAGCAAATAAAGCTATAATTAAACTTGGGAACCCGTAGCGGTTACCTTCATCATCTGGAATAAGACCTTTTAACAGCTTTGTATCAATATGTACATCTGTATATTGTTCCAGTGATTCAGCACCTTCTTGAATAGCCGAGATTCCAACGATAGATTGGCCTTCTTCATGAAGTTTTTTCGCGGTTTTTATAATTTCTTCATCTGTCGAAAAACGACTAATAAGAAGTACGCGGTCCGCAGAAGTCACTGCCGCCAGTTCACCGTTGTCTATTAAACATTTTGCTTGTTTCATTGGTTCGGCGCCAAATAATGCTTCTGAAACAATACCCTCCATTTCGTTTGTACCATGCAAGTAAATGAAGCCATCGCCAACTAACGCCTGGGCAAGTAGACGAGCGCTATCTTCTATATTCATTTCCTCTTTTTGAGAAATTCTGGAGAAATATCCACTTAATTGAGTTGAGAAAATTTTTAACATGTTGTTGCTCCTTTCTTTCGTGTTAGCTGGTTCTCATTATAGCTTATTTTTTTTGGAAAGGGGAAATAGTAGGGTGGCATAACAAAATAGGAAACGGTAAAATAAGAAAGAATAGGAAGGGATTTGGCAAAGAGTAGCGAAAATAAACCGAGTAAGATATAAGAAGCTTTAAATCTTGTACTTACACAGAAAGGTTGGGAGTTATGGAAGGAAAAATTTTAATCGTTGATGATCAATATGGCATTCGTGTTTTATTGCATGAAGTGTTCCAAAAAGAAGGTTATCAGACGTTCCAAGCAGCGAATGGATTTCAAGCTTTAGATATCGTGAAAAAAGATAATCCAGATTTAGTAGTGTTAGATATGAAAATCCCAGGTATGGATGGTATAGAGATTTTAAAACATGTAAAAGAAATTGATGAGAGTATTAAAGTGATTTTAATGACTGCTTATGGAGAATTGGATATGATTCAAGAAGCGAAAGATTTAGGAGCTTTAATGCACTTTGCTAAACCGTTTGATATTGATGAGATTCGTCAAGCAGTGAGAGATCAGCTTGCTGTAGAGGCGTAAAAAATGAATTTTTTATAAAAAATATGGAAAAAAGCGTTTACATGGACTATTGAGCAGGTGAATACAGTTGAGTTTTTGAGTACAAGTTGTTATCCTATTGAGTGTAGAAAGAAGTCCGGTATGTAAATATACATATTTTACCTTATTCTGGTCATACTACCAGCGATAAGAATTTATCGGATACAAAAAACGTTTTTTAGGAGGATTCACCATGCCTTTAGTTTCTATGAAAGAAATGCTAAACACAGCACTAGAAGGAAAATACGCAGTTGGTCAATTCAACATGAACAACTTAGAGTGGACTCAAGCTATCTTAGCTGCTGCGGAAGAAGAAAAATCTCCTGTAATCTTAGGTGTATCTGAGGGTGCAGCTCGTCATATGACTGGTTTCAAAACAGTTGTAGCTATGGTTAAAGCTTTAATCGAAGAAATGAACATTTCTGTTCCTGTAGCGATTCACCTTGACCATGGTTCAAGCTTTGAAAAGTGTAAAGAAGCAATCGATGCAGGTTTCACATCTGTAATGATCGACGCTTCTCACCACCCATTCGAAGAAAACGTTGAAACTACTAAAAAAGTGGTAGAATACGCACACGCTCGTAACGTATCTGTTGAAGCTGAGCTTGGAACAGTTGGCGGACAAGAAGACGACATCATCGCTGAAGGCGTGATTTACGCTGATCCAGCAGAGTGTAAGCACCTTGTTGAAGCAACAGGTATCGATTGCCTAGCTCCAGCTTTAGGTTCTGTACACGGTCCTTACAAAGGTGAGCCTAACTTAGGATTCGCTGAAATGGAACAAGTTCGTGACTTCACTGGCGTACCTTTAGTATTACACGGTGGTACTGGTATCCCAACTGCTGATATCGTAAAAGCTATTTCTCTAGGTACTTCAAAAATTAACGTAAACACTGAGAACCAAATTGAGTTTACAAAAGCTGTTCGTGAAGCATTAAACAAAGACCAAGAAGTTTACGATCCTCGTAAATATATTGGACCTGGCCGCGACGCTATCAAAGCAACTGTTGCTGGTAAAATGCGTGAGTTCGGTTCTAACGGTAAAGCGTAAGAATAAAATTCCGTTTTGGAAACCGTCTAGTCTTTTAGACGGTTTCCTTTCGTTGTATAATGAAAGCGCGAACAAGTCTAAAGATTTTATAAAGTAAATTTTTTGTTTGCGAATATAGAAAATAATGTGCATAGTCCTATTAATAAATGTGGTAAGTATCTGAATTGAGGAATTTGATTCGATGAATAGTTAATCTTCATCTATTTGTACAGCAGGGGAGCTACAGGTGATGGTTTTCTACTTATTGAGTTTGGATGGAAAGAGTGATTGAGATTCTTAAGGGGGAATCTTCTACTTCTTATAAAGAAGTAGAAGATAAATACATTCACAAGAAGGGAGCTCAATATGGAAAAGTTGCTAATTGAAGGCGGAAGAGCTTTAAATGGAACGATTCGCGTGAGTGGTGCAAAGAACAGTGCTGTTGCACTAATTCCAGCGACAATTTTAGCAGATACTCCAGTAACTATCGGTGGCGTTCCTAATATTTCGGATGTGAAAATGTTAGGAGACTTACTAGAGGAAATTGGAGGGAAAGTAACTTATGGGCAGGAAGAAGAGATGGTAGTCGATCCTTCTAACATGGTTGCGATGCCTTTACCGAATGGAAAAGTGAAAAAATTGCGCGCCTCTTATTATTTAATGGGTGCAATGCTTGGCCGTTTTAAAAAAGCTGTTATTGGGCTTCCAGGTGGATGTCATTTAGGGCCACGACCGATTGATCAGCATATTAAAGGGTTTGAAGCGTTAGGGGCACATGTTACAAATGAACAAGGTGCCATTTATTTAAGAGCAGATGAACTACGCGGGGCACGTATTTATTTAGATGTTGTTAGTGTAGGAGCTACGATTAATATTATGCTAGCGGCTGTACGAGCGAAAGGTAGAACTGTTATTGAAAATGCAGCGAAAGAACCAGAGATTATTGATGTAGCTACATTGTTAACAAGTATGGGAGCACGTATTAAAGGTGCTGGTACAGACGTAATCCGAATTGATGGTGTGGATTCTTTACATGGTTGTCACCACACTATCATTCCAGATCGCATTGAAGCTGGTACGTATATGATTTTAGGAGCAGCGTCAGGAGGAGAAGTAACAGTTGATAATGTTATTCCTCAGCATTTAGAATCCGTTACTGCGAAGCTAAGAGAAGCTGGTGTTCAAGTTGAAACGAACGATGACCAAATTACAGTGAACGGCAATAGAAAGTTAAAAGTAGTTGATGTAAAAACGCTTGTATATCCAGGGTTTCCAACAGATTTACAACAGCCGTTTACAACGCTTTTAACAAAAGCGCATGGAACAGGAGTTGTAACTGATACAATTTACAGCGCACGTTTCAAGCATATTGATGAATTGCGCCGTATGAACGCGCAAATTAAAGTAGAAGGCCGTTCAGCAATTGTGACTGGACCTGTTTTATTGCAAGGTGCGAAGGTGAAAGCGAGTGACTTACGAGCTGGTGCGTCCCTTATTATTGCGGGTTTAATGGCAGATGGTATTACGGAAGTAACGGGACTTGAGCATATTGATCGCGGTTACGAAAATATAGTAGACAAGCTTAAAGGGCTTGGTGCAAACATTTGGCGAGAACAAATGACAAAGCAAGAAATTGAAGAAATGAAGAATGCATAAAGTGAAACTTTAATCAGTATGGGATATCCCATGCCGATTATTAGCCCTCACCAATCGGGATAAGGTGGTGATACTTCCGTTAATGGGGAGCGAAGAATCACTACTAACGGAAGTACACTTTATAGAAAAACACGGTTCACAAAATACGGCAGAAATATAAAGACTTAAAGGAGAGGGATTATCGTGGAAAGAAGTTTATCTATGGAGTTAGTACGTGTAACAGAGGCTGCAGCATTATCATCAGCGCGTTGGATGGGGCTCGGAAAAAAAGATGAGGCAGATGGTGCAGCAACATCTGCTATGCGTGATGTATTTGATACAATTCCGATGAAAGGTACAGTTGTAATTGGCGAAGGTGAAATGGATGAAGCGCCAATGCTATATATCGGAGAGAAATTGGGTACAGGATATGGACCACGCGTAGACGTTGCAGTTGATCCTTTAGAAGGGACCAATATCGTAGCGGCTGGCGGCTGGAACGCGCTTGCTGTTATTGCAATTGCAGATCACGGCAATTTGTTACATGCTCCTGACATGTACATGGATAAAATAGCGGTTGGTCCAGAAGCGGTTGGTGCAGTTGATATTGACGCACCTATTATCGACAACTTACGTGCAGTTGCGAAAGCGAAAAATAAAGATATCGAAGATGTTGTAGCGACAGTTTTAAACCGTCCACGTCATCAAGCAATTATCGAAGAAATTCGTAAAGCTGGTGCTCGTATTAAATTAATTAACGATGGAGATGTAGCTGGAGCAATCAATACAGCATTTGACCGTACCGGGGTAGATATTCTATTCGGTTCTGGTGGAGCACCTGAAGGTGTATTAGCTGCGGTCGCATTAAAATGCTTAGGTGGAGAAATTCACGGGAAGCTCTTACCTCAAAACGAAGCTGAATTAGCGCGTTGCAAAAAAATGGGTATTGAAGATATCAATCGTATCCTTCGTATGGAAGACTTAGTAAAAGGTGACGATGCAATCTTTGCAGCAACAGGTGTAACAGACGGAGAACTATTACGAGGCGTTCAATTTAAAGGTAGCGTCGGAACAACACAATCCCTTGTTATGCGTGCAAAATCAGGCACAGTACGCTTCGTAGACGGCCGTCATAGCTTAAATAAAAAACCGAATTTGGTTATTAAATAAAAAGTGGAAGCAGCTCGTTCAGAATCGCAGGAGGATGGAGCTTCTGACGTAGAGGCGCTTTTTGCCTCGTAGGAAGACGCGAAGCCACCGGAGATTCTAGCTGCTGAAGCTGGATTAAATAAAAAGTGCAAGCGGCTCGTTCAGAATCGCAGGACACTTCAAACTCCTGACGTAGAGGCGCTCTTTGCCTCGCGGGAAGGGGTGAAATGACCGGAGATTCTAGCCGCTGGAACTGGATTAAATAAAAGCAGAAATGCCTTATCTATTCTGCCTTAAAATCAGGCGAGTAGAAAAAAGAAAGAAATACAAGAAGCGAAGATAAATTTTCTTGTCTTCGCTTCTTGTATTTGTGTTTCAACGTATTGATTAAAACTAGATAAAAGGGTTACAATAGTGAATATTACCCTACTTGAACTTATTGCCTTTCATTATTATTTATTTGCCTTCCGTATTTTTCCCCTTTACCCATGTGAAAAGAGAAAAACGTTAAAGTGTGGTGTCTGAATGAATTTGTCAATTGCAGCATTAGAAAACATGAAATTAAAAGAGTTATACGAGCTTGCGAAGGAATTTAAGATTTCGTATTACAGCAAGTTAACGAAAAAAGAGCTAATCTTCTCTATCTTAAAAGCTCGAGCAGAAAAAGAAGGTTTCTTTTTCATGGAAGGCGTATTAGAAATTATTCAATCAGAAGGATTTGGATTCTTACGTCCTATCAATTATTCTCCAAGCTCAGAAGATATTTATATCTCGGCTTCGCAAATTCGTCGTTTTGATTTACGTAATGGAGATAAGGTTTCTGGTAAAGTACGACCTCCGAAAGAAAATGAGCGCTATTTTGGATTGCTACAAGTTGAAGCTGTAAATGGAGATGATCCAGACTCAGCAAAAGAGCGTGTACATTTCCCTGCATTAACACCGTTATACCCAGATCGCCAAATGAAATTGGAGACGGAAACGAAAAAGTTACCGACACGCATCATGGATTTAATCGCACCAGTTGGATTTGGACAACGTGGTTTAATTGTTGCGCCTCCAAAGGCTGGTAAAACAAGTCTGTTAAAAGAAATTGCACACAGTGTCACAACAAATCATCCGGAAGCAGAATTAATTGTACTTTTAATTGATGAGCGTCCAGAGGAAGTAACAGATATTGAACGTTCTGTTAAAGGTGATGTTGTAAGTTCTACTTTTGATGAAGTGCCAGAGAATCATATTAAAGTAGCTGAGCTTGTATTAGAGCGTGCAATGCGTCTTGTAGAACATAAAAGGGACGTTGTCATTTTAATGGATAGTATTACCCGTTTAGCGCGTGCTTACAACCTTGTTATTCCACCAAGTGGTAGAACCTTATCGGGTGGTATTGATCCAGCTGCTTTTCATAGACCGAAGCGTTTCTTCGGGGCTGCGCGTAATATTGAAGAGGGCGGTAGCTTAACGATTTTAGCAACAGCGCTTGTTGATACAGGGTCTCGTATGGATGATGTAATTTACGAGGAGTTTAAAGGAACTGGAAATATGGAACTTCACTTAGATCGCTCATTAGCTGAGCGCCGTATCTTCCCAGCGATTGATATTCGTCGCTCTGGTACGCGTAAAGAAGACCTATTAATTCCGAAAGAACATTTAGACAAGCTATGGGGTATTCGTAAAACAATGCGTGATACACCAGACTTTGTTGAAGGCTTCTTACGTAAACTTCGTCAAACAAAGACAAATGAAGAATTTTTACAAAATATTGTTGCAGACTCAAAAAGGTATGTAACCACTAAGTAAAGGGAAAAGATTAGGACTCGCTTATTTCGTAGTAAGCGAGTTTTTTTATGTTTTTAAGGTAATATTAGAGAGAGTAATATATGGAAATAATTTTGTTTTTTGAGATGAAAATCATATTTGGGTCGAGAGCTTGAAGTGTCCTGGATTCTGAACGAGCCGCTTGCGCTTTTAATTGCTATCTAGTTCCACCTCCTAGGCCCTTGCGTCTAAGAACCTTAGTCACCGGGCCTGAGCAGTCGGTTCCACTTTTAGGTATATTCCAGCTCCAGCGGCTAGAATGGTCGGTGGTTTCGCGTCTTCCTACGAGGCAAAGAGCGCCTCTCTGTCAGAAGCTCCAACCTCCTCCCATTCTGAGCGAGCCGCTTGCGCTTTTAATTTTTAAAAAGACAAAAACAGGTAGTTGCAAAATGGAGTTAGCCTTGTTATAATTTCATCATATGTGTTTCATCAATATAGTTGTGTAAGCAGCTGAAGATGAAAAACTCTGTTTCGAAAATGATTCAGGGCGGAAGGAGATGAAAAGAATGAAAGCAGGAATCCATCCAAATTACAATAAAGTTGTATTTATGGACACGAACACTGGCTTCAAATTCTTAAGCGGGTCTACAAAAGGCTCTAGCGAAACTGTTGAGTGGGAAGATGGTAACACTTATCCATTACTAAAAATTGAGATCAGTTCTGATTCTCACCCATTCTACACTGGACGTCAGAAGTTTGCTACTGCAGACGGACGTGTTGACCGCTTCAATAAGAAATACGGTATTAAGTAATAAAGAACATAAAACAGGCAAGTGTATGTATTCGCTTGTCTGTTTTTTTTGCGAAAATATTAAACCTTTACCCTACTTTGGATTAGGAAAGTAGATGAAAGGAGAGCTCAATGTACTTAATGAATCAAAATGGTTGGATTGAAGTGATTTGCGGGAGTATGTTTTCTGGAAAATCAGAAGAGCTCATACGCCGTATACGCCGTACGCAATTTGCGAAACAACATGCGATTGTATTTAAACCATGTATTGATAATCGTTATAGTGAAGAAGATGTTGTATCACATAATGGATTAAAGGTTAAAGCAGTTCCTGTTTCAGCTTCAAAAGATATATTTAACCATGTAACAGAAGAAATGGATGTTATTGCAATCGATGAGGTACAATTTTTTGATGGGGACATTGTGGAAGTGGTGCAAGTATTGGCAAATCGTGGCTATCGTGTCATTGTAGCTGGATTAGACCAAGATTTCCGTGGTCTACCATTTGGACAAGTTCCTCAGCTGATGGCGATTGCTGAACATGTAACTAAATTGCAGGCAGTTTGTTCTGAATGTGGATCTCCTGCAAGTCGTACGCAACGTTTAATCGATGGAGAACCAGCGGCATTTGATGATCCAATTATTTTAGTTGGGGCTTCAGAATCGTACGAGCCACGTTGTCGTCATTGTCATGCAGTACCTACAAAACAAAGATAAATTAAACTCGCTATGTAGAGCGGGTTTTTTTCGAAAATAGATGAAGATTGGTGGCAAGCTCTTCGTGTCTAAGAACCTCTCGTCCGAAAGGGAAAAAAGCACCTTTAGGGCGAAAGAACCTTAGCTGGTCAAAGCTGGACAAGCCGCCTGCGCTTTTAAATATTATCTAGCTCCAGCGGCTAGAATAGTCGGTCATTTCGCGCCTTCCTGTGAGGCAAAGAGCGCCTCTACGTCAGGAGCTCCAATGCCTTCTGTTCTGAGCGAGCCGCTTGCGCTTTTAAATATTATCTAGCTCCAGCGGCTAGAATGGTCGGTGGTTTCGCTTCTTCCTGCGAGGCAAAGAGCGCCTCTACGTCAGGAGCTCCAATGCCTTCTGTTCTGAGCGAGCCGCTTGTGCTTTTAAATATTATCTAGCTCCAGCGGCTAGAATGGTCGGTGGTTTCGCTTCTTCCTGCGAGGAAAAGAGCGCCTCTCTGTCAGAAGCTCCAACCTCCTCCCATTCTGAGCGAGCCGCCTGCGCTTTTAAATATAATTTGCGTTTTTTTGATTAAGTACCATATACTATTTGTATTAGATACTAGGATGTAGAGGTGAATGGTGTGTTAGATCGTTTGCAAGCTGTAGAAGATCGTTATGAGAAGTTGAATGAGTTGTTAAGTGACCCAGAGGTTATTAGCGATACAAATAAGCTTCGTGAGTATTCAAAAGAGCAATCTGATATTCAGGATACGGTAGAGGTGTACCGTGAGTATAAAGATGTTCGTGAGCAATTACGAGATGCAAAAGCAATGTTAGAAGATAAGTTAGACGCTGATATGCGTGACATGGTAAAAGAAGAGGTTTCTGAGTTAGAAGGTCAAGAAAAAGTATTATCAGAGCGTCTGAAAGTTTTACTTGTTCCAAAAGACCCTAATGATGATAAAAACGTTATCGTTGAGGTTCGTGGCGCTGCTGGTGGTGACGAGGCAGCTTTATTTGCTGGTGATTTATATCGTATGTATAGCCGTTATGCTGAGGTGCAAGGTTGGAAAACTGAAATTATCGAAGCGAGCTATACAGAGTTAGGTGGATATAAAGAGATTATCTTTATGATTAACGGTAAAGGTGCTTTCGCTAAGCTGAAATTCGAGAATGGTGCTCACCGTGTACAACGTGTTCCTGAAACGGAATCTGGTGGACGTATTCATACATCTACAGCAACTGTAGCTGTATTACCAGAGGCAGAAGAAGTAGAAATTAATATTCATGAAAAAGATGTTCGCGTTGATACGTTTGCTTCTAGTGGCCCTGGTGGACAAAGCGTTAATACAACGATGTCAGCGGTACGTTTAACACATTTACCGACTGGTGTAGTTGTATCTTGTCAGGATGAGAAATCACAAATTAAGAATAAAGAAAAAGCGATGAAAGTATTACGCGCACGTGTTTATGATAAGTTTAGACAAGAAGCGCAAGCTGAGTATGATCAAAACCGTAAACAAGCTGTTGGTACGGGAGATCGTTCAGAGCGTATTCGTACGTATAATTTCCCGCAAAACCGTGTTACAGACCATCGAATCGGTTTAACGATTCAAAAGCTAGATCAAATCCTACAAGGTAAGTTAGATGATTTCATCAATGCCTTAGTGATGGAAGATCAGGCTCAAAAGATGGAGGCAGCTGAGTAATGCGTGTCTATGAAGCCCTGAAATGGGCTTCTTCTTTTTTACAGGAAAATGGACGAGATGAAAATGCGGGAGAAATTGTCCTTTGTCATGTATTAAAGACGAACAGAACCGGAATGCTCATGAATATGCGTGAAGAAATAACTGCGGAACAAGAGAAAAGTTTTGCACAATTTATCCACAAGCACGTAGAAGGTATTCCGATCCAATATATGCTCGGTTATGAAATGTTTTATGGCCGATCATTCTTTGTAAATGAAGAGGTATTGATACCAAGACCGGAAACAGAGGAACTTATAGTTGGGGTGCTAGAGAGAATTGAGCGCCATTTCGGTAATGAGGAGCTTCACATAGCGGATATTGGAACAGGTAGTGGAGCGATTTCTATTACGCTCGCTTTAGAAAATAAAAATCTTCATGTGTATACAGTAGATATCGCGCAGGAGTCGATTGAAGTTGCAAAAGAAAATGCAAAAACTTTAGGGGCGGATGTAACTTTCTATCACGGCGATTTACTGTCTCCGTTTTATGAAACAGGTCAGAAGTTAGATGTTGTTGTTTCCAATCCTCCGTACATACCAGAGGAAGATTGGCGTGGTCTTTCTACTGTTGTGAAGGAGCATGAGCCGAAGCGTGCGCTTGTTGGTGGTGAAGATGGACTAGATTTCTATCGTCGTTTTATGGAGGAATTGCCGAATGTATTACAGAAAAAGGCGATTGTGGCGTTTGAAATTGGTGTAGGGCAAGGTGAAGATGTGAAAGCATTATTACAGCAAACTTTCCCGCGCGCTCAAGTTGAAGTTGTATTTGATATTAATGGAAAAGATCGCATGGTATTTGCAGAGATAGAGTAAGGTATAAGCCTTACTCTATTTTTTGTATGAAAAATTCGTAACTACTCAGCCATACATTTTATTTAGAATTTTGGTAAGGGGTATTATTCCAGCGAAAATACGTACCTTATTACCTATAGATTGCTGTCATAAAGATAAAAATGGACACACACTTTGTTACCTGTCTTTGTTTTAAAACTTTGTGCGTGGCGGGAAAAGGCCCTGACCGCTCCTATACATAGCCAGTCCCTCTCGCCAATTAAAAAAATGCTTTTCTATCGGTTTTTTATATAGATTTTGAATTTAATAGTTTAGAAAGAAGTAACTCTGTCCACACTGTTTCTAGAGGGGACGGTGGAGGAAATGAAAAAACAAGTTATTGCTTATTTTCTTTTATTATTAATTGGTGCACAGTTACTTGTGCAGTTTGGATATATGAAAGCTGATGCAAAAGGGCCTACTGTTATTCCGAAAGAGGCCGTTCGATTACGTATTTTAGCTAATAGTGATTCCGATAAAGATCAGGCATTAAAACGTAAAGTACGTGATGAAGTGAAAGCGCAAATTGATGGATGGGTAGCGGATTTAACGTCATTTGAAGAAGCTCGAAAAGTAATTCAAAATCATATTCCTGAAATTGAAAAGACAGTGGAGAATACGCTGAAAAGAGAAGGAAGTAAAGAGGCGTTTCAAGTGAAATTCGGTAAGAATGTGAAGTTTCCTACAAAGGTATATGGGAATTTTATTTATCCGGCAGGAGAATATGAAGCGGTACTTATTACAATTGGAAAAGGTGAAGGTGCAAACTGGTGGTGTGTATTATTTCCACCGATGTGTTTCTTAGATTTTTCAAGTGGTACAGCTGTAAGGAAAGAAGAACATGTTGTGAAAGCTGAATCTCCTGAAGAGGAGCAGGTGAGACAACCAGATGAGGAAGTAGTGGATGTACCGGAGAAGAAAGTGGATAAGGTGAAAGAAACGAAAGTAGTAAAGCCGGAAAAAGCTGAAAAAGTAAGAGCCCAGGAAAAGAAAGTAGTAAAACATGAAACGCAAGTAGAAGAACAGCCTGTAAAAACAGTAGAAACAAAAACTGTGGAAAAAGTGGAAAAACCTGTGGAGCAAAAGCAAGAAAAGGAAAATGAGTATGTAACAGTAGAAGAGGAAGAAGAAAAACCAGAGGTTAAATTATTTATCGTCGAAGCTTTTACATCTTTATTCTCTAAATAGTACTATTAATAAATCCTTCCTCATATATATCAATGAGGAGGGATTTACTATGAAGAACGTGTATTTTGCTACGAAAGCAGATGTAGAAAGATTGCATTCTTTTTTCGGACAAGCTAATAAAAAAGATGATAAAATAAATGAGTTGTACGCACAATTTATGATCTTGGAAGAGGCGGGAGAAATACGAGCGGTAGTTGGATATGAACAAGGTGGGAAAAATGCACTTATCCGTTCTTGTTTATTCACACCTAATGTGGATAAACAGACTTTCTTATATTTTTTTGAGATGTTTTTGCAGTATATGAAAGAAAAAGATATTCGACAATTGTACTTACTCACAAATCATCCACAATCGGTGACAATCTTTCAGTTTTTTAACTTTGTCATTATAGAGAAAGAGGAAGTGCCAGAGGAAATTCGACAGTTAGAACACTTTTGTAAAAATATAAAAGAGCTAAATGCAATAATACTAAATTGTCAGCTATTCACAAAGTTATCCACGGATTAACAAGGTTTATCCACATTTTGTGGATAAACCTTGTTTGTCTTT
Organism: Bacillus sp. NPDC060175; assembly: GCF_042728695.1. Lineage (NCBI taxonomy): Bacteria > Bacillati > Bacillota > Bacilli > Caryophanales > Bacillaceae > Bacillus > Bacillus sp. NPDC060175. The sequence continues at coordinate 84,106 of NZ_JBHWYR010000002.1, read as the reverse complement.
TGGATAAATCTCATAGTAAACTAAAAATAGACAAGTATTTCATGGTAGAAAAGGACGTGGGAAAAAATGCATACAAATATGTGGGTTGTGGATAATGTTGTGGAAAGAAAAAAATATTATCCACAATTAAAAGAAGCAGCGAGATTATTAAGAGAAAATGAAGCGGTGGCCTTCCCAACGGAAACGGTATATGGGTTAGGAGCAAACGCAATGGATGATGAAGCGATAGCGAAAATTTTTGAAGCGAAAGGGAGACCGAGCGATAATCCACTGATTGTCCACATAGGAACGAAATCTCAGTTAGATGGTATCGTAAGAGAAATTCCGCCGGTTGCAGAAAAGTTAATGGAGCATTTTTGGCCAGGACCATTAACAATCATTTTACCGAGAAAAAAAGGGATTTCAGAGAGGGTTACGGCCGGACTTAATACAGTCGGAGTGAGGATGCCGGATCATCCAGTAGCGCTCGCTCTTATTGAAGAGGCAAACGTGCCTGTTGCGGCACCGAGTGCGAATCGTTCAGGACGCCCAAGTCCAACGTTAGCTTCTCATGTGTATGAAGATTTAAACGGGAAAATTGCTGGTATTGTTGATGGCGGGGCAACAGGAGTAGGCGTTGAGTCAACTGTAATTGATTGTACGAGCGAGGTTCCGACGATTTTACGTCCAGGCGGGATTACGAAGGAGCAATTAGAAGCAGTGATAGGAAATGTTTCTTTAGATCCAGCTTTAAAGGATGAGAAAGAAAAACCAAAATCACCTGGAATGAAATATACACATTATGCACCGAAAGCGCCACTTAGTATTGTTGAAGGGTCCCGTGAGTTTATTCAACGTATTGTGGATGAGAAGAAGAAAGAAGGGTTTAAAGTAGGTGTATTAACGACAGAAGAGTATCAGCATGTGTATAGTGCAGATGTTGTATTGTCTTGTGGTGTGCGAAGCGATTTAGCCAGCGTTGCGACTAAGTTATATGATGTGCTTAGAACGTTTGATGCAAGTGAAGTAGATGTTATTTTTAGTGAATCATTCCCGAATGAAGGCATAGGAAATGCAATTATGAATCGTTTAACAAAAGCTGCGGGACATCAGATTATTATTGAATGATAATGTACCTTTAGCAAACAGAATATTTCTCCTCGGATAAGCATATTGTGAAGTAGCACGTCCGAGGGGGGATATGAATGACACTTGAACAATTAATACCTTTAATAATTATGGCATTCGCCCTGGGGATGGATGCATTTTCAGTGAGCCTCGGTATGGGGATGGTAACATTAAAGTTAAGACAAATCCTTTATATCGGTATGACGATAGGGATATTTCATATTATTATGCCATTTATCGGAATGGTACTAGGACGTTTTCTATCAGAGAGGTATGGGGATGTCGCGAATTTTGCAGGAGCTATTTTATTAATTGGGCTAGGGTTTTATATCGTATATTCGTCTATTTTAGAAGGGGAAGAGACTAGAACTGCTCCAATTGGAATTAGTTTATTTGTATTTGCATTTGGTGTTAGTATAGATAGTTTTTCAGTAGGTCTTAGTCTTGGAATTTACGGAGCAGAGACAATTATTACGATATTACTGTTCGGACTAATAAGTATGTTACTAGCTTGGATGGGTTTATTGCTTGGTAGCCATGCCAAAAATATGCTTGGTACATACGGTGAAATAGTAGGTGGTATTATTCTTGTTGGGTTTGGATTGTATCTCCTTTTTCCTATATAATTTTATATGAGGGTGGAGAACATGAATAGGTTGCTGAAATGGTATGTCGTATTTATAACTTTTTTTCCAAGGTGGTTACGTAGGCTTATCTTTTGGGGCGTTATTTTGCAAATTGCGGTTTTAGGTTGGGTTAAATTGATTCGTGAATGGTGAGTTAATTCCTTTCTGTGCATTTGAATACAATACTCCACAAATATAGAAAGGATGGTACAAATGACGAGATTAAAGCAAGTTTTTGGTATTATTATTAGTTTTTTTGTTTTTTGGTTTAGTATGCTCGGTGTACAAATGTTTGCTGAGTTTTTAGATATCGAATCATTAAAATTTGTTGCAGGAAAATCGGAGGCGGCGCGTGCGTTTTATTCACCGTATCCATTTTTAATTGTTTTCCTTATTACGTTACTTTCCTTATATTTCTTTGTAATAAAGCTGGGTAGATCTAAAAAAGAGAAATTACCTGCATTAGAGGAGAAGAAGGAAGAATTACAGTGAAAAAATCCCCCGCTTTAAGCGGGGGATTTTATGTTTGAGTGATGAAAGACTCCAATGCCCTATGGTTCTGAACGAGCCGGTCGCGCTTTTAGGGTGATATCTAGCTCCAGTTCCAGCGGCTAGAATGGTCGGTGGCTTCGCGTCTTCCTGCGAGGCAAAAAGCGCCTCTACGTCAGAAGCTCCATCCTCCTCCCATTCTGAACGAGCCGCTTCCGCTTTTAAAGTGGCCTTACTAATTCAAATTGTTCTCCTAGTTTGGCGTAGTTGTGTCCTGCTAGGCGGCTTATTGGTTTTAGTTCTTCGGCGTGAATTCGGCCGTTTTCGTATAAGTGTTCTGCGACGTGGAAGCGAACGACGCGGCCAATTAGTAGATCACAAGCTGGTGAGTCTTCGGTTCCGCCGAGCGGGATGGCGCGTTCTAATACGCATTCCATTCGAATGTTTGCTTCTTTCACCCCTGGTACTGAAATGACATCACTGTCGATTGGTGTTAGTTTTGCTAATTCGATTTCACTTTCATTAGGAGGTAGGTTGGCTGCTGTTTCATTGATCGCTTCTACGTAAGATTCATCAGAAATATGTACGACAAATTCCCCTTTTTCGATTGCATTTCGGGAAGTGTCTTTCGGTTTTCCTTCTTTGCGTTGTACGGAAACCGAGATAAGTGGTGGATTGGCAGCGACGATATTGAAATAACTATATGGCGCACCGTTTAATACACCATCTTTAGTTACAGAAGTAACGAATGCAACAGGACGTGGAATGATACTTCCTGTTAGTAATTTATAATTATCTTTTTCGGTTTGTTCGTTTGGATTAATGGATAACATGTTGTAATCCCCTTTCTAAATATGAATACTTATTGTTTGTTTACAAGATATCAATGGGAATCTCCTGCTGAAAATAATATTTTTTTGATGATGTGAAAAAGAGATTACCTCAATTTGAAGTAATCTCTTTTTTGGTAAATATCTCGAAATAGAGATAAATATTAAAGTAAAACGTATGCGCCAGGACCGATTAAAGCTACACCAACTGCAACAGCGATTAACATTAAATTATACTCAAATCCGTTTTGTGTTACCCAGTAACCATTTTTTCCGTGAACTGTGAAGATTGCTACTAACATTGTTCCTACGATAAATAATGAACCAACTACAGTGAAAATACCTGCTGCGAATAAGAAACCACCTAATAGTTCAGTTGAACCAGCCATAAATGCCATAAATACACCAGGGCGTAAACCGATTGATTCCATCCAGCCACCTGTTCCTTTCAGCCCGTAGCCACCAAACCAACCGAATAATTTTTGAGCACCGTGACCCATGAATGTAATTCCTATAATAAGACGAATAATAAGAAGACCGATATCCATCATTTCAAAAACCTCCTAAAAGTTATTAACTTATCTTATGTAAGTAATAATAAAATAGTTACTTACTTTAGTCAAGTGGATTTTGAAAAAATTTGAAAGAAATTTTACAAATTAACAACAAAAAATAAAATGTAGTAAAGACCTCTAGACAAGTAAGTGAAAAAAAGAGAAAATATAAGTAGAAGTTAACTTCTTATTGTTATTCAGACAATCAGAATTGACTGGAATTTTGTGAGGCGCTACAATAAGAGTCTAGTAGTAATGACATGATTTATTTCGAAAGCGTTTTTACAGTATAACATTCGAAGTATGAAGTCTTACGTGTATTTCGATCTTGAATAGAGATTGCCCTATAAACTTTTAGGTAAATTATAAGGAGGACTATCCTATGTTTAAAAAATTATTCGGTTTTGGTTCAAAAACAAATGAAGAAACAATCGTAGCTCCATTAACTGGAGCAGTGAAAAATATTGAAGAAGTACCAGATCCAGTGTTCGCTGGTCGTATGATGGGTGACGGTGTTGCAATCGATCCTACTGAAGGTGTAGTTGTATCTCCAGTTGATGGTGAAATCGTACAATTATTCCACACGAAACATGCTATTGGAATTAAAGCGAAAAACGGTACAGAAATTTTAATCCACGTTGGATTAGAAACTGTAAAAATGGAAGGTGAAGGTTTCGAAGCTCACGTTTCTGAGGGACAAGCTGTAAAAGCTGGAGATAAATTAATCTCATTCGACTTAGAATTAATTCGTGAAAAAGCGAAAAGCACAATTACTCCAATCGTTATTACAAACACAGATGCAGCTGAGTCTATTAAGACAACTGTAGGTGTAACAGCTACAAAAGGTTCAACAGAAGTAATGAAAGTTACAATGAAATAATTATTGTATGAAAGGAATCTGTTTCGTATGAAATGGATTCCTTATTTTGTTTCATAGTGTGTTCATTATGTATGGTAAATACTTTGGGCGCTTGGAAATAGGGTTTCACATATATGTGGATAAGGCGCATTTTTCTTAGAAAAAATATAAGAGAAATGCGCCTTTCGTATATTCACATTTCTTTTGTTCTATTCTAATGTACGCTATGATAAAGTGAAACTTTAATCAGTGGAGGTTGTTCATCTCCCGCTGATTATTAGCCTTCACCAATCGGGGATAAATGGTAGGAAACAGAAAAAAAGGGGTGGGTTTGGATGAAACGAGTGTTATTTGTTTGCACTGGCAATACATGTCGTAGTCCGATGGCTGAGGCGCTGCTTCGTCATCATGGAGGAGATAAGTTTGAAGTGCAATCTGCTGGTGTTTTCGCCTATCCTGGAAGCGATGCATCGGTATATGCGAAGGAAGCTTTAGCTGAAAAAGGAATTTCAATCGATCATGCCGCGCAGCAGGTAAACGATACTTTGGTTAATTGGGCGGATATTGTAGTAACAATGACGGAAAACCATAGGGAAATTGTATTTGGGCATTATCCGAGTGTTGAAAAGAAATTGGATACATTATATGGATTAACTGAGGGTGTAAGTAAGGATATTTCAGATCCATTTGGCGGATCGCTTTCTATTTATAAAGAAACGTTAGAAGAGATGGAAAAACTTGTACAAACTTTACTGGAAAAACATTCAGAAGGTTGATGTTTCGTGTATAATACGATATTGGAGATCACTTCGTTCTATTAAGGTAGCGAGTGTAAATGAAGATAATTGATTGAAACTTTGGAGGGGTAAAAATGAAAGTAGTAGTAGCATCTGATCACGGCGGTATGAATATCCGTAAAGAACTTGTAAGTTTATTAGAAGAGTTAAATATTGAATATATTGATTTAGGTTGTGAATGTGAAGCTGGTTCTGTTGATTACCCTGATTTTGCGTTTCCAGCAGCAGAAATGGTAGCAAATGGTGAAGTGGATCGCGGCATTTTAGTTTGCGGGACAGGCATTGGGATGTCAATCGCAGCAAATAAAGTAAATGGTATTCGTTGTGCATTAGTTCATGATACTTTCAGTGCGAAAGCGACGAGAGAGCATAATGACACTAACATGTTAGCAATGGGCGAGCGTGTAATTGGAGCTGGTCTAGCGCGTGATATCGCGAAAATTTGGCTAACAACTGACTATGAAGGTGGCCGCCACGAAAACCGCGTAGGAAAAATTAAAACGTACGAAACAAAGTAATAGATTCTAACTATAAGTAGTTTGAAATATAATTTGGTGAACCAACCTGTGAAAGGAAGAGGCGTAATGACAGAAATCGTAAAGGTAAGAGAACAGCTACAAATGTCGCTTTCTGATTTCCAAGACCAAGCGACGCTGCAAAGTGGCCAAATTTTTGTAGTGGGGTGTAGCACGAGCGAAGTGCTAGGTGAAAGAATTGGAACATCAGGAACGATGGAAGTGGCAGAGGCGATTTTTTCTGAATTCAAACAATTTCAAGAACGAACAGGTATTGAATTGGCGTTTCAATGTTGTGAGCATTTAAATCGTGCTTTAGTAGTTGAGAGAGATGTAGCGATGAAATATCAATTTGAAATTGTAACAGTTACGCCTGTTAGATCAGCAGGTGGTGCATTAGCGACGTATGCGTATCACAATTTTAAAGATCCGGTAGTAATTGAGTTTATTAAAGCAGATGCAGGAATGGATATCGGCGATACATTTATCGGTATGCATTTAAAGCATGTAGCTGTACCGGTTCGTACAAGTGTGAAGGAAATAGGAAGTGCGCATGTAACGATGGCGAAAACACGTGGGAAGCTAATAGGTGGAGCACGTGCTGTTTATGCGGCAAATGAAGAAACTATTCCTTGCCGTTAAACATGAAAAATTATAAAGTCTTATAACAGCTTTATATCGAAAGGTAAAAGGTATGTAGTCTGACCTTATAATAGAAGAAAGAAAAGACCAATTTTGGTCTTTTTTTTTCTTTTATGATATAGAAAGTCATGTTAGAATGTAGTTGAAAACATGAAGGTTCGAAAGAATTACAACCTGAATTTTCGTTTTTTCTGAATAAATGAGAAAAAACTATTGGGAATTGATGTAATTCGTTCAGAAAAGGGGGATTTTGGTGAATCATTTAAAACGTCAAGATGAAAAGGTATTTGCTGCAATTGAGGCAGAACTAGGAAGACAGCGTTCAAAGATTGAGCTAATTGCTTCGGAAAACTTCGTAAGTGAAGCAGTAATGGAGGCGCAAGGTTCTGTTTTAACGAATAAGTATGCTGAAGGATATCCTGGAAAACGTTACTATGGTGGTTGTGAACACGTAGACGTAGTAGAAGATATCGCACGTGATCGCGCGAAAGAAATTTTTGGCGCAGAGCATGTAAATGTTCAACCACATTCTGGTGCACAAGCGAACATGGCAGTATACTTTACGATTTTAGAGCAAGGCGATACAGTACTTGGTATGAATTTATCTCATGGTGGTCACTTAACACACGGAAGCCCTGTTAACTTCAGTGGAGTACAATATAATTTCGTAGAATATGGCGTGGATGCTGAATCTCACCGTATTAATTACGATGATGTATTAGCAAAAGCGAAAGAACATAAACCAAAATTAATCGTTGCAGGTGCAAGTGCATATCCTCGTGTTATCGATTTCAAACGATTCCGTGAGATTGCAGATGAAGTGGGTGCATACTTTATGGTTGATATGGCACATATCGCTGGTTTAGTAGCTGCTGGTTTACATCCAAACCCAGTACCACATGCACATTTCGTTACAACGACAACACATAAAACATTACGTGGTCCACGTGGTGGTATGATTTTATGTGAAGAGCAATTTGCAAAACAAATTGATAAATCAATCTTCCCTGGTATCCAAGGTGGTCCACTTATGCACGTAATTGCTGCAAAAGCTGTTGCATTTGGTGAGACACTACAAGATGAGTTTAAAACATATGCACAACATATCATTAATAATGCGAACCGCTTAGCTGAAGGTCTTCAAAAAGAAGGACTTACACTTGTTTCTGGTGGAACAGACAATCATTTAATCTTGATTGATGTTCGTAACTTAGAAATTACAGGTAAAGTAGCAGAGCACGTATTAGATGAAGTTGGTATTACAGTGAACAAAAATACAATTCCATTTGAAACAGCAAGCCCATTTGTAACAAGCGGCGTACGTATCGGTACAGCAGCTGTAACATCTCGTGGTTTCGGTTTAGAAGAAATGGATGAAATTGCGGCACTTATTGCTTATACATTAAAAAATCATGAGAATGAAGTTGCATTAGAAGAAGCAAGTAAGCGTGTAGAAGCGTTAACGAGCAAATTCCCAATGTATACAGATCTATAATAGATTGAAAAAGACTGCTGAAACGTAATTGTTTTGGCAGTCTTTTTTTTGGACATATATTGCTTTTAAAGTATGTATACAAATGATGAATAAATTTTGGCGATATAATGAAGGATACAGCTCCCATAATTGGTAAAGATACTAGATAGATTCATCGCAAAATCATGATTTTACCAAATTTGCCCTTGAATATTAGTAGCGTTTTCTTTACAATCGTAAATAGTGTAAAAAAGCGTGTAAACGCATGAATATCATCTAAAGGAGAGATTCACATGGGAAAACTGTATGTATTTGATCACCCGTTAATTCAACATAAGATTACATATATTCGCGATAAGAATACAGGTACGAAAGATTTTCGTGAATTAGTGGACGAAGTAGCAAGCTTAATGGCTTTCGAGATTACTCGTGACCTTCCACTTAAAGACATTGAAATTGAAACGCCTGTAAGCAAAGCGACAACAAAAGTGATCGCTGGTAAAAAACTTGGTTTAATTCCGATTTTACGTGCAGGTTTAGGAATGGTTGATGGAATTCTGAAATTAATTCCAGCAGCAAAAGTAGGACACGTTGGTTTATACCGTGATCCTGAAACATTGCAACCGGTAGAATACTATGTGAAACTTCCAACGGATGTAGAAGAGCGTGACTTTATCGTACTAGATCCAATGCTAGCAACAGGTGGTTCTGCGGCTGAAGCAATTAATTCTCTGAAAAAGCGCGGTGCAAAGCACATTAAATTAATGTGTATCGTAGCTGCTCCAGAAGGAGTAAAAGTAGTACAGGAAGAGCATCCTGATGTTGATATTTATATAGCAGCATTAGATGAGAAGTTAAATGACCATGGTTATGTAGTTCCAGGTCTTGGTGATGCTGGTGACCGTTTATTCGGAACGAAGTAAGACAACAGACGAGAGGGGGATTCCCCCTCTCGTTTTTTTTCGCCCTCAGCGCACGGGGGAGGGGGAGATAAATATACAGGGTATATACAACATAAGTTATATACACATCACATATAATATAGAAGTCTTACGTCTAGAGAACACTATATTATGGAAGGAAAGCGCTATATCTTAAAAATATAATAGTGACAAACTTGTGAACATTTTCTTCTATTATAAAGAGAGAGCTGTTAGAAATTGCATATCTCTAACCAGTATTTAGAAGGGGAACGTTTTCATTTTTGGGAGGAAATGCCTAATACTCAAATTTTTTGATTTTTTACGATTTCTCGTTGACACTGTTAATACCCTATTGTATGCTAACAACGGGGATAGATGGTAGGGCTTTCAGTGACAAAAATACATCTATTCCGTGACGAAAATGTAAACTTTTTATTTTGTATAGAATTTATGCAGAAAAATGAGTTATTATTAACACATCGTGAATGAGGGTTACATATTGGAGGGATGAATCCTTGCAAAAAAACGATCGCAGCCATATAAAAGCGTATGCTTTAATGTCAGGAATTCTTGCTCAGTTAGTTGGTTCTATTCTTATTGGAATCTTTGGTGGGCAATGGATTGATAATAAGGTTGGAACGTTTCCGTTGTTTCTTATTATAGGGTTATTACTCGGGTTAGGAACAGGGGTATACGCAATGATTCGACTCATTCAACATTACTATTCGGGAGAGCAATGATGATAGACGTACATGGACTTGTCCAAAGACAAAAGAAATATATGTACTACTTGCTTGCGCTTCTAGTGCTAGGATGGGGAATTACCTCTTACAAGGATGTATTTCTTGGGCTGATTATCGGAACGATTTTCAGTTTTCTTAGTTTGCGCATCATTGCACGTAGAACAGACAAGCTATTAGATCGCGTAACAAATGGAGAAAACGTGAAGTTTAAGGCGACAGCGGTAAGTACATATTCAAGATTCGCCACGATTGGGTTATTAATTTTATTTGCAGCCAAATATCAAGAGTTAATTGCGATGTGGGGCCTAGGTGTAGGATTGCTGACAGGATACCTTGTCATGATCATAGATTTTCTTTATTTAGAGTATACGAGCAGGGAAGAGAGGTGAATTACTAGTGGAACACGGTAAATTAGTTGAATTTCTAGGTTTAACGTTCGATTTGTCATCAGTTATGATGGTTACTGTAGCAGCAGTTATTGTTTTCTTAATCGCTGTTATCGGAACTCGCAGCTTAGCGCTTCGCCCAACCGGGATGCAAAACTTCATGGAATGGGTGTTTGACTTCGTGAAAGGGATTATCAATAGTACGATGGACTGGAAAACAGGTGGACGTTTCTTAACGCTTGGCGTTACGCTTATCATGTTTATCATCGTATCGAACTTCCTTGGTTTACCATTCATGTATTCAACAGTTGAGGCTGGCGAACATATTGCATGGTGGAGATCACCAACGTCTGATCCAGCAGTTGCATTAACATTAGCCGTGATGGTAGTTACCCTCACCCATTATTATGGAATTAAGATGAAGGGTACGAAAGAATATGCTAAAGGTTATTTCCAACCTATGAAATTCTTATTCCCATTAAAGGTTATTGAGGAGTTTGCTAACACATTAACGTTAGGTCTTCGTTTATTTGGTAACATTTATGCAGGTGAAATCTTATTAGGATTACTTGCTAAGTTAGGCGGAGCATCATTCTTTGGAGCATTAGGTGCACTTGTACCGATGTTAGCATGGATGGGATTCAGTGTATTCGTTGGATCAATCCAGTCATTTATTTTCGTAATGTTAACGATGGTTTATATGGCTCATAAAGTAAGCCATGACCATTAATATAATTTAAGTAAGAAAAAATTTATTTTTTTATAATACAAAGGAGGACAAATTAAATGAGTTTAGGTGTAATCGCAGCTGCAATTGCAATTGGTTTATCAGCATTAGGTGCAGGTATTGGTAACGGTCTTATCGTATCACGTACAATCGAAGGTGTTGCTCGTCAACCAGAATTAAAAGGCGCACTTCAAACAATTATGTTCATCGGGGTTGCATTAGTTGAGGCACTTCCAATCATCGGTGTAGTTATTGCTTTCATCGTAATGAACAAATAAGGGAGACTCCCCTTACATAGATGGCGAAGAGTGTTTTTTGAACTTTCTTCGCCATTGCTTTATGAACGAAACGTATGTCTTTTTTTTTCATATGATCAATTTAGATATTTTGAAGGGAGTGAATCCTTGTGCCAACTTTATTATTAGGGGCTTCCATTCCATTTGGAACGATTGCTTATACATTGTTCATTTTCTTACTTCTATTAGTAATGCTACGCAAATTTGCGTGGGGTCCTTTAATGGGAATTATGAAAGAACGTGAAGAGCATGTTACTAATGAAATCGACGCTGCAGAAAGAAATCATACTGAAGCGAAGAAATTAGTAGAAGAACAACGTGAAATGTTAAAACAATCGCGTGTTGAAGCACAAGAGTTAATCGAAAGAGCGAAGAAACAAGCTGTAGATCAAAAGGATGTTATTGTTGCTGCTGCGAAAGAAGAAGCAGAATCAATTAAAACATCTGCTGTACAAGAAATTCAACGCGAAAAAGAGCAAGCAATTGCTGCTTTACAAGAACAAGTCGCTTCTTTATCTGTTCATATTGCTTCTAAAGTAATTGAAAAAGAACTAAAAGAAGAAGATCAAGTGAAGTTAATTCGCGATTATATTAAAGAAGTAGGAGAAGCGCGATGAGCAATGGGATTGTAGCAAAACGTTATGCTGTCGCTCTTTTCAAAATTGCAAAAGAAAAACACGTATTAGAAATGTTTGAAGAGGAATTACGCCTTGTACAAAACGTTTATGTAAAGAACGGAGAACTACATAGCTTCTTAACGCAACCGAACATTTCAAAAGAGCAGAAGAAAACGTTTCTTGCAAACGTATTCGCATCTGTTTCTGAATCTATTTTAAATACGTTATATATTTTAATTGATAACAAGCGTATTGATATCCTACCTGAAATTGCAGATGAATATGTTGTTCTTGCTAATGAAGAACGTAACGTAGCGGATGCAACTGTATATTCTATTCGTCTTCTATCAGAAGACGAAAAACTTAACATTGCAGAAGCATTTGCAAAAAAAACAGGAAAAGATGCAATTCGCGTGAAAAATGTTGTAGATGAAGATTTACTAGGCGGCATTAAAGTACGTATTGGAAATCGCATTTACGACGGAAGCTTACAAGGAAAATTAGCACGTATTCAGCGTGAATTAATGAAGAATAGATAGGGGTGAAGCACATGAGCATCAGAGCTGAAGAAATTAGCGCACTGATAAAGCAACAAATCGAGAACTATCAGTCTGAAATCGAAGTTAGTGATGTTGGTACAGTTATCCAAGTTGGTGACGGTATTGCGCGTGCTCATGGTCTTGATAACGTTATGGCTGGTGAACTTGTAGAGTTCTCTAACGGCGTTATGGGACTAGCACAAAACTTAGAGGAAAACAACGTAGGTATCATTATTTTAGGACCTTACACAGAAATCCGTGAAGGTGACGAAGTTCGTCGTACTGGTCGCATCATGCAAGTACCAGTAGGAAAAGAACTAATCGGTCGTGTTGTAAACCCATTAGGTCAACCAGTTGATGGTTTAGGCCCAATCAATACAACAAACACTCGTCCAATCGAAAGTCCAGCACCAGGTGTAATGGATCGTAAATCTGTTCATGAGCCACTTCAAACAGGTATTAAAGCGATCGATGCTCTTGTACCAATTGGCCGTGGTCAACGTGAGTTAATCATCGGTGACCGTCAAACAGGTAAAACAGCAGTTGCACTTGATACAATCATTAACCAAAAAGATGAAGATATGGTTTGTATCTATGTAGCTATCGGACAAAAAGAATCAACTGTACGTAACGTAGTAGAAACACTACGTAAGCACGGTGCATTAGATTACACAATCGTTGTAACTGCATCAGCTTCTCAGCCAGCTCCATTATTATACCTAGCTGCTTATGCTGGTGTAACAATGGGTGAAGAGTTCATGTACAATGGCAAACACGTATTAGTAGTATATGATGACTTATCTAAACAAGCAGCGGCTTACCGTGAGCTTTCATTACTATTACGTCGTCCTCCAGGTCGTGAAGCATATCCAGGGGATGTATTCTACTTACATTCTCGTTTATTAGAGCGTGCAGCAAAATTAAGTGATGCAAGAGGCGGCGGTTCTTTAACTGCACTACCTTTCATCGAAACACAAGCAGGGGACGTATCAGCTTACATCCCAACCAACGTAATCTCTATTACGGATGGACAAATCTTCTTACAATCTGACCTATTCTTCTCTGGCGTACGTCCAGCGATCGATGCGGGTACTTCTGTATCTCGTGTAGGTGGATCTGCTCAGATTAAAGCAATGAGTAAAGTATCAGGTACACTTCGTCTTGACCTTGCATCTTACCGAGAGTTAGAAGCGTTCGCTCAGTTCGGTTCTGACCTTGATAAAGCAACACAAGCGAAATTAAACCGTGGTGCTCGTACAGTTGAGGTATTAAAACAAGGATTACACAAACCGTTACGTGTAGAGAAACAAGTTATCATTCTTTACGCTTTAACACGTGGATTCCTAGATGATATCCCAGTAGTAGATATCACTCGTTTCGAAGAAGAATTCCATGCTTGGTTAGATTCAAATGCAGCTGACTTATTAAGCGAAATTCGCACAACTAAGAAACTTGCGGATGACGACAAATTTGCAGCAGCAATTAACGGATTTAAAAAAGTATTCGTAGCTTCTGAATAATAAATAAAAGCGGAAGCGGCTCGTTCTGAATGTGAGGGGGATGGAGCTTCTGACGAAGAGGCGGTCTTTGCCTCGTAGGAAGAAGTGAAGCCACCGAGCATTCAAGCCGCTGGAGCTAGATAAATAAAAGTGAAGTCGACTGTGGCTTAGCTAGATCATATAAAGGCATCTCAGCTTTTGAGATTGCTGACGGTTATGTAAAGGAAAAGAGTAGGTGCACCTATTCTTTTCCTTCAATCATGAGCAAGAATATCTTGCAACGTAGATTAGGAAGAGGATTCTTACTAATCGTGCCAACTTCCGGAAAAAAGGTGGTGAAAACCTGTGGCATCTTTACGCGATATAAAAGCGAAGATTAACTCGACAAAGAAAACGAGTCAAATTACGAAAGCGATGGAGATGGTATCTGCATCTAAGTTAAACCGTGCAGAGCAAAATGCTAAATCTTTCGTTCCGTATATGGAAAAGATTCAAGAAGTAGTAGCGAGCATTGCGCAAGGAAGTAAAGGGATTAATCATCCAATGCTAAATGCGCGTCCTGTAAAGCGTACAGGATACATCGTTATTACATCTGATCGCGGACTAGCAGGTGGTTATAACAGTAACGTATTACGTACAGTAAGTAACGTAATTCGTGAACGTCATAATATGGATTCAAACCAATATTCAATTATTGTGCTTGGACGACTAGGACGTGATTATTTAAAACGTCGCGGCTTTAACATCATTGATGAAGTAGTTGGATTATCTGACCACCCATCATTTATTGATATTAAAGATATTGCTTCTCGAACAATTGCGATGTTCGCAGATGGTGCTTATGATGAGCTGTACATTTACTACAATCATTATGTAAGTAAAATTTCACAAGAAGTAACGGAGAATAAAATTTTACCGCTTACGGATGTGGCGTCTGACAAACCGACGACAGCTTATGAATTCGAACCTTCTGAAGAAGAAATTTTAAAAGTATTATTGCCACAATACGCAGAAAGCTTAGTGTACGGTGCATTACTAGACGGTAAAGCAAGTGAGCACGCGGCGCGTATGACAGCAATGAAGAGTGCTACAGACAACGCAATGGAAGTTATCGATTCACTTACGCTTTCATTCAACCGTGCGCGTCAAGCAGCGATTACGCAAGAAATTACGGAAATCGTTGGTGGAGTAGCAGCGTTAGAATAGTAATAAAAAGTGGAAGCGGCTCGTCCAGAACAAGAGGGCATTGGAGCTCCTGACGAAGAGGCGTAGTTTGCCTCACAGGAAGGAGCGAAATGACCGACTGTTCTAGCCACCGAACATTCTAACCGCTGGAGCTAGATTCAATAAAAAGTGGAAGCGGCTCTTTCAGGAGAGTCGCGTAAGCTATAAACTAATAAAAATTTAAAGCCGACTTCTCTTAGAAAGCTGGCTAATTAAAAGAAAGCTAGGAGGGAACCCGATGAATAAAGGGCGCGTTACGCAAATCATGGGTCCGGTTGTAGACGTTAAGTTTGATGGCGGAAAGCTACCAGAAATCTACAACGCCCTTACGGTAAAACAAAGCAACGAAAACGGAGCAAGCATTAACTTAACATTTGAAGTTGCACTTCATTTAGGTGATGACACAGTTCGTACAGTTGCGATGTCTTCCACAGATGGACTTGTTCGTGGCACAGAAGTAGAAGATACTGGTAAAGCAATCTCTGTACCAGTTGGTGATGCAACACTTGGTCGTGTATTTAACGTATTAGGTGATGCAATTGACTTAGATGGTGAAGTTCCTGCGGATGTACGTCGTGATCCAATTCACCGTCAAGCGCCTGCATTCGAAGAGTTATCTACTAAAGTAGAAATTCTTGAAACTGGTATTAAAGTAGTAGACTTACTTGCTCCTTACATTAAGGGTGGTAAGATTGGTCTATTCGGTGGTGCCGGTGTAGGTAAAACGGTATTAATTCAGGAATTAATTAACAACATCGCACAAGAGCACGGTGGTATCTCTGTATTCGCTGGTGTAGGTGAGCGTACTCGTGAGGGTAATGACTTATACCACGAAATGAGCGATTCTGGCGTAATTAAGAAAACTGCGATGGTATTCGGACAAATGAACGAGCCACCTGGAGCACGTCAACGTGTTGCATTAACAGGCTTAACAATGGCTGAACATTTCCGTGATGAGCAAGGACAAGACGTACTATTGTTCATCGATAACATCTTCCGTTTCACGCAAGCAGGTTCTGAAGTATCTGCCCTTCTTGGTCGTATGCCATCTGCGGTAGGTTACCAACCAACACTTGCAACAGAGATGGGTCAATTACAAGAGCGTATTACATCTACAAATAAAGGATCTATCACGTCTATCCAAGCGGTATATGTACCAGCCGATGACTATACGGATCCAGCACCAGCTACAACGTTCGCTCACTTAGATGCAACAACAAACTTAGAGCGTCGTTTAACACAAATGGGTATTTACCCGGCCGTAGATCCATTAGCATCTACATCTCGTGCACTTTCTCCAGAAATCGTAGGAGAAGAGCATTATGGAGTAGCTCGTCAAGTACAGCAAACTTTACAACGTTATAAAGAGCTTCAAGATATCATCGCTATCTTAGGTATGGATGAGTTATCTGAAGAAGATAAGTTAGTTGTACATCGTGCTCGTCGTATTCAATTCTTCTTATCTCAAAACTTCCACGTAGCTGAGCAGTTTACAGGTCAAAAAGGTTCGTACGTACCTGTAAAAAATACAGTTAGTGGTTTCAAAGAAATTCTAGAAGGAAAATATGATGACCTTCCAGAAGATGCATTCCGTCTTGTTGGTAGCATTGAAGATGTTATTGAAAACGCGAAGAAAATGATGGCGTAAGGCCTTAGGAGGGACGAATTATGAAGACATTTCCAGTCAGTATTGTAACTCCTGATGGACCGGTTTACGAAAAAGAAGTAGAAATGGTAAGTGTAAAAGCAGAGAGTGGGGAAATGGGGATCTTACCAGGTCACATTCCAACTGTTGCACCGTTAAAAATTAGTGCAGTTCGTCTGAAACATGGTGGGCACACTGATTATGTAGCAGTAAGCGGTGGCTTTATCGAAGTTCGTCCAGATAAAGTAACTGTATTATCATCATCTGCTGAAGAAGCAAACCATATCGACATCCATCGTGCAAATGAATCGAAACGTCGCGCTGAGCAACGTATGCAAGAGAAACAAGCACATGTTGACTTTAGACGTGCAGAAATGGCCTTGCAGCGTGCTGTGAACCGTTTAAACGTTTCTGATATGAAATAAAAAATCCGTAAGGGCTCTTGCCTTTACGGATTTTTTATTTCATGGATAATTTTACAAAAATGGTATAATTCTATTGATGCTTGTATAAGTAGAGAATGTACAACAATTTATAAAGGAGCTGAATAAATGATCGGTGAAATGAAACGAGAAGCATTGTACTCTTTAAAGGGAAAATGGGGACTAGGTGTTGGATCAACGATTTTACATATTATTTTAAGTTATGTTGTTTCAATGGCCGCAATGCTTATACTTTTAATTCCAGGAATTATTATATTTTTCTTAGTTGTTGGTTTAGCGGGCTCAATTGAAGAGGAAACAATATCAGTTGGGGCAGGTATTACATTTGGAATTTTTTATTGCATAATGATCATTTTGAGTAATGCATCTTATGGCATTACATCATACGGTTATACGAATGTATTGCTACAAATTAGTAAACGAGAAGATGCTAGAGTAGATTATTTATTTGAAGGATTTCGTGGCTTTAAAAGAATGATGAAAACAATGTGGGCTATGCTTGCGATTTTGTTATATACAGGTACGTGGATTCCGATGCTGTTACTAGGTATCTTCGCGTTTTTTGGTGAGGAAGGGAATGTATCGTTAACGATTGCTTTCTTTGTACTATTAGCTATTTCGATTATTGTAATGATTGTGATGTATTTTTCTTATGCGATGACGTATTATGTTATGATTGAAAATCCAGATTATAGCGTTTCGCAGGCGATGAAAGAAAGTAAGAACTTTATAAAGGGACATAAACTAGATTTATTTCTTTTATGGCTTAGCTTCATAGGGTGGGCTATTTTAGCGATTCTTACTCTTGGAATAGGGTTTCTTTGGCTTAGTCCATATGTAGGTACAACGACAGCACATTTTTATCGCTATATTGCAAAAGGTGAATTGCAGTAGGAACATGCTATACTAATAGAATTGTTACGTATTGGAGGCTAATTATGATTAGTGATTTAAAAGGAGAAGCGCTAGATTCACTAGAAGGAAAATGGGGCTTAGCTGTTGGGGCAACACTACTTATTTCGATTCTTACTTCAGTTTTTAGTTTTAGTATTCAGTTCATTCTCTCTCAGGTTTGGGAGTGGAAAGAAGTGAATAGCTCACTTTCAATAGACGTTATTACAATATTATTGGTGGGGCCTTTAACGCTAGGGGGTTATTGTTTAGCGCTACATATAATTCGTGAAAAAGAAGCGCGTGTTGGGCATATATTCAGATGGTTTACAGCAGGAAGTAAGTTTATAAAGTCATTTTTATTATATATAGTAGTAAACATTTATATTTTCTTATGGTGCTTACTATTTATTATTCCAGGCATTATTAAATCATTTTCTTATGCGATGACGTACTTTATTATAAATGATCATCCTGAGTATTCAATAAATCAAGCTATTACAGAAAGTCGTCGTATGATGGCTGGACATAAGATGGAGTATTTCATTTTATGTTTAAGTTTTATTGGTTGGTTTATATTAAGTTGTATTACATTAGGGATTGGATTTTTATGGTTGATTCCATATTTTTATACAACGACAGCAGCTTTTTACGAAGAGATTGCAGAGGAATATTACGAGAAAAAAATTCCGACACTTTAAAAAACACCCAGTGTGAACTATTGGTTCATACTGGGTGTTTTTTGTAGGAATTTTATAAACTGTTTACTTGTTAAAGGTTTACTGAAATAGTAACCTTGCATGTATTTACAGTTATTTTTTTGCAGAAACTTAAGCTGTTTTTCTGTTTCAATTCCTTCAGCAACGACAGAGAGATTTAAAGTATTTGCAAGAGAAAGGATAGTGGAAACGATGGCTCTCTCTTCAGGCCGGTGATCGGCTAGTTGTGTAAATTCTTTTGGTACCTTTAATGTATCGATAGGGAAAATTGATAAATAAGCAAGAGAAGAGTAGCCGGTACCGAAGTCATCAAGGGACGTTTGAATACCATATTCTTTTAATTGCTTTAGTCTCGATAATGTTTCCTTTTCATCAATCATCGCAATTCGTTCTGTTAGTTCAAGTGTTACATCTTTCGGGTCAATCTTTACGTCCTTTAGTATTCGTGAAATATTTTCGATGAATTGATTTTGTTGAAATTCTTTCGCTGATAAATTGACACTCATTTTTAAGTTTGTGTATCCAAAACTTTGCCATATTTTTAGTTGACGACAAGATTCTTGTAGCACCCAATGTCCAAGTGGGATGACCTGCGGAGTCTCTTCCACAATTGGAATGAACTCACATGGTGAAATGTCACCTAATAGTGGATGTCTCCAACGTATTAATGCTTCAGCACCGATAATTTTATTTGTTGTCGTATCAATTTGTGGTTGATAGACGAGATAAAATTCGTTGTTTACTAAAGCGAGTGGCAAATCTTTTTCGATTCGAGCTTTACGTTCCATTTTCTTGTATAGTTCTTTCGTGTAAAGAGAGCTACGATTTTTCCCTTTATTTTTTGCCTCGTACATGGCCATATCGGCATGTTGTAAAATAGACAGTGGATCTTCACCTGCTTCAGGGTATATAGCAACCCCGATACTCGGTGAGATTCGTAAATGTTGATTTTCGATTTCGAATGGTTCGTTCATGGCTACTACAAACATATCAGCTATCTTTTTTACATCTGTCCTTTTTTGATAATTTTCGATAAGGATTGTGAATTCATCCCCAGCTAGTCGAGCAAGTTTCATATTCTGTGTCGATATTCGTTCGAGCCTTTTTGCTACTGCGATTAATAGAAGATCTCCTACCCGGTGACCAAGTGTATCATTAATAACTTTAAAGCGATCTAGGTCTAGAAACATAACAGCAAAAGGTCTTTTTGATATTTTTGCTCGTGCAATTGCTTTTTCTAACTGCTGATGAAATGAACGGCGATTTGCAAGCTCTGTTAAAGTATCATGATATGCTAGGAAATTAATTTGTTCTTGTTGTTGTTTGCTTTCCGTAATATCTTTAATCATTAAATATGCTCCAGAAATATGCTCCTTTAAAAAGATGGGAACAGCCGTAACGTGCAAGTAGTAAATCTCTCTATTTTTATGATATGCCCGTATTTCTAAAGCGATAGATTTCCCTTTTTTTACTTGATGAAAGGAATTAATGATTTCTTCCAAATCTTCTTCATACATAAGTGAATAGTATGGTTGGTTTAATAATTCATTCGTTTGATAACCGAGTAAAGTAGTTCCAGCGTTGTTCACATTGAGGAAATTACCGTACAAATCTAATGTGAAAATTGGATCTGGATGATGCTCGTATAAAGATTTAAACATTTGTTGGTTATGATATAACTCATTTTTTTGTTCTACTAAATCTTCTGTACGTAGTTTGATTTGTTTCTCGAGTTCCAAGTTGAATTGCATTTGTACTAGCAATAATATTTTATTTTGTCTTCGAACTAACATATGGCGTACGAGAACGAAGGCGAAAGTTACTATAAGTCCAATTACTACGCTAGGTGCAAAAACATTTTCGACCAATAGAAAAATAATAAGCATCACTACAGAAACATACGGTAATGATAATCGGATTGATTCACCGATTTTAGGTGTTAGTAGTACTTGCTCTTGTTTTTCAGGCTCTTTTGTGTGAAGTATACAAGCGATTGCTACTAATACTAGGGTTACTTGATATAATGGGGCAACTGTGAACATAGAGTGCTCAGGCTGGAAGTATTTGATATAAGCATAAATAGCATCCGTAGTAGCATACAAAATTAAAGAGCTGCCAAGAAGAGCGCCAACTTGTTTTGGTAGTAAGAATAATGGCCTGAATAAGAGGTTGATTCCTATTAAAAGAAAGAGTAAATCAGCCATTGGATACGTGAGTTGAACAAACATGTCGATATATGATGTTGTAAAAATATGAATGGTTCTTTCAATAAGCAAATAGTAGCTTAAAGTAAATTGAGCTGTAACAATAATACAAATATCACATATCGTAAAAAGCTGCTCCAATAAGTCTCGGCCATAAATAATTTCATATAGAAAGGCAAATGCAAAGCTAATTAAAAATAATAAGTAAAAAAAGTCTGATGGATCAACGAATGTATAGTAGTCATGCAAAATTAAGCGTTGATAAGCAACTACTATATCGCCGATGAAATAAGAGAAAGATCCGATAGTTAATATCATCCAAAATAAACGAGCTAACCCTTGTTTCATATTGGAAAAGTAAAATATATAACTACAAATTGTAATATCAATTAATATGGTACTTATTCCAGTTAATATTTGAAATGGAAGTGCGTATTCATATAAAAAAGGCATTGATACGTAATGAATAGTTATATACAACAATGCAATGCTTATTAGAATACTTACATGTGTTTGTTTTTTCATTTATATCACCCACTGTATATACATAAGAACCACTTTTTTGTAGTTTATGTTTTTTAGGATTGCTTGAAAAACATATAGAACTTCTATATTTAGTTTACACATTTATTATGAGTTGTAAAAATAGATTTGCCCAGTAAGTATTAATTGTTGTTTCTGTTCCCAATATATCGACATAGGAATTTGAAGTTTGCTATAATGAACTAAATAGTTGCATTATTTAGAAAAATTTAAAAATAATAAATAATGCAAGTAAGACATATTGTTTACTATGTGAACTTGTTCTTAATTCAGGGGGGAGGGTTTCACAATGGCAAGTGTATATGAAAATAGTTATATGATCGTTTTGATTTTCTTGCTATTAGGTATATTGCTGCCGGTAGTGGCTCTTACATTAGGAAAAATGCTGCGTCCAAATAAACCGAGTGCAGCGAAAGCGACGACGTATGAGAGTGGAATTGAGCCTTTTCATGATGCAAATATTCGGTTTCATGCTCGTTATTATATTTTCGCTTTATTGTTCGTCATCTTTGATGTAGAAACTTTATTTTTATACCCATGGGCTGTTGCATATGACAAGCTGGGTTTATTTGCACTGATTGAAATGCTCATTTTTGTTGTGATGTTGCTAGTTGGATTAGCGTATGCTTGGAAAAAGAAGGTGTTACAATGGTTATAAATTTTGAGGAATTACACCCGCAGGATCGAGCGGAATTAGAAAGGAATATCTTTTTTTCTACATTGGAACAGCTCAAGGGATGGGCGCGGAGCAACTCTTTATGGCCGATGACATTTGGACTGGCATGCTGTGCGATTGAAATGATGGGAGTAGGCTCATCACATTACGATTTAGATCGATTTGGGTCATTTTTTCGGACTTCACCAAGACAATCAGATGTCATGATTGTGTCAGGAACGGTAACGAAGAAAATGGCGCCTATTGTTCGGCGCTTATATGATCAAATGCCTGAACCAAAGTGGGTAATTGCGATGGGGTCTTGTGCAACAGCCGGTGGCCCGTATGTGAATTCGTATGCTGTTGTGAAAGGTGTAGATCAAATTGTACCAGTTGATGTGTATATTCCTGGATGTCCTCCAAATCCTGCTGCTTTAATTTATGGAATTAATAAATTAAAAGAAAAAATTCGTTACGAGGCGAGGACCGGGAAGCAGGTGACGAATAAATGAGTGATCCAAATAAAGACTTAGAGGATATGAAAAGAGAAGCAGCTAGGCATGCGAAGGAGGAAGCACGAAAACGTCTTGCCGCGAAACATGGTACGGAAATGTCTAAACTTGAAGGAGAACATCGAGAAAAAGAGAAAGCGCTACCAAAAGATAAGGGGATTAATGTAGAAGAAGCGAAGGCGAAAGCCGCAGCAGCAGCCAAAGTAAAAGCAGCGGCATTAGCGAAGCAGAAAAGAGAAGGAAACGAAGAAGTAACGGACGAAGAAAAAGTCAAAGCGAAGGCGAAGGCCGCAGCAGCAGCCAAAGCGAAAGCAGCGGCACTAGCGAAGCAAAATCGAAAAGGAACAGAAGAAGTAACGGACGAAGAAAAAGTCAAAGCGAAGGCGAAGGCCGCAGCAGCAGCCAAAGCAAAGGCGGCGGCATTAGCGAAGCAGAAAAGAGAAGGAAACGAAGAAGTAACGGACGAAGAAAAAGTCAAAGCGAAGGCCGCAGCAGCCGCAAAAGCGAAAGTAGCGGCACTAGCGAAGCAAAAGCGAGAAGGAATAGAAGAAGTAACGGACGAAGAAAAAGTCAAAGCGAAGGCAAAGGCAAAGGCTGTAGCAGTTGCAAAAGCAAAAGCGGCAGCGTTAGCGAAGCAGAAAGCCTCGCAAGGTGATGGGGATTCTGGAGATGAGAAAGTAAAGGCGATTGCAGCCGCGAAAGCGAAAGCCGCAGCAGCGGCAAGGGCAAAGGGAGCTGTAAATAAGATAGAAGATGAACCGCAGCAGGAAGAACCATCAGTTAACCAACCATATTTAAATCGCTATGTGGAGATTGTTAAGGAGAAGATAGGGGAATATGCATTAGTAGATTCCTATATTAATAAGCTTTCAAAAGATGTTCCAACGCTTGTGGTGGAGCCCTCAAAATATTATGAAGTGATGGAATTGCTACGATTCCATGAGGGACTTGCTTTTGATTATATGTCAGAGCTACATGCGACAGATTTTGTGACACATATGGAAGTATACGTTCATTTATTTTCATATGGAAAGAAACAGTCAGTAGCAGTGAAGGTAAAGCTGGATAGGGAAGCGCCGCAAGTAGAATCGGTGACGCCGCTTTGGAAAGGGGCAGATTGGCCGGAGCGTGAAGCGTATGATTTGCTCGGTATTGTATTTGAAGGTCATCCTAATTTATCTCGCATCTTAATGCCAGATGATTGGGTAGGGTATCCGCTTAGGAAAGATTATGAACCGTATGATGTGGAGGTGTAGCTTGTGATCCGTACGGAAGAGATGCTCTTAAATGTAGGACCGCAGCACCCGAGTACACATGGTGTGTTTCGGCTTGTAATTAAGATTGACGGGGAAATTATTAAAGAGGCTACACCGGTTATCGGATATTTGCATCGCGGAACAGAAAAGATCGCTGAGAGCTTACAATATACGCAAATTATCCCGTATACAGATCGAATGGACTATCTATCAGCGATGACGAATAATTACGTCCTTTGCCATGCTGTAGAGACGATGATGGATCTTGAGATTCCAGAGCGTGCTGAATATTTACGGGTGCTTGCGATGGAGCTTGGGAGAGTTGCGAGCCATCTCGTCTGGTGGGGAACGAACTTGCTTGATATAGGAGCGGTTAGTCCATTTTTATATGCCTTTCGTGAACGAGAGATGATTATAAATTTATTAAGTGAATTGTGCGGTGCAAGGCTTACTTTCAACTATATGAGAGTCGGCGGCGTGAAGTGGGATGCGCCAGACGGTTGGATTGAAAAGGTGAAAGAGTTTGTTCCGTATATGAGAGAGCAATTGGCAGGTTACCACGACCTCGTTAGCGGGAATGAAATTTTCTTAAATCGTGTGAAGGGCGTTGGCGTATATAACGCCGAAGAGGCAATTTCATATTCTTTAAGCGGAGCGAATTTACGGTGCACGGGGGTAAACTGGGATCTTCGTAAAGATGAGCCGTATTCTATTTACGATCGTTTTGACTTTGATGTTCCTGTTGGGAGCACGGGAGATGCTTGGGATCGTTACGTTTGCCGGATGGAGGAAATTGAGGAGTCATTGAAAATTATTGAGCAAGCAGCCGAGCAGTTCCCGAAAGACGGCGCTGTGCTGGCGAAAGTCCCGAAAATTATTAAAGCACCTAAGGGAGAAGCGTTCGTCCGTATAGAGTCACCGCGGGGAGAGATTGGTTGTTATATTGCTAGTGATGGAAAGAAAGAGCCGTACCGCTTGAAATTTCGCAGACCGTCTTTTTATAATTTGCAAATCTTACCGAAATTATTGAAAGGTGAAAATATCGCCAATTTAATTACGATTTTAGGTGGGGTTGATATTGTACTTGGGGAGGTTGACGGCTAATGATTGAGACGCTCTTACAATCACCTTCAAGCTGGACGAATTTCTTCATTTTTTTCGGGTTAGCGGTGCTTCTATTATTTGCAGTCCTTGGCTTCGTTACATACGGTATTTTGGCAGAACGGAAAGTGATGGGATTTATGCAAGGACGGATTGGGCCAAACCAAGTTGGGGGCCGGTTCGGTTTACTCCAAACGGTAGCTGATGTTTTGAAACTATTATTAAAAGAAGATAGCATTCCGAAAGCTGCTGATAAACCGTTGTTTATATTAGCACCTGTTATTGCATTTGCACCAGCATTTATGGTGCTTGCGGTTATCCCGTTTACCGATAAATTTCAGTTCGCGGATATTGGCGTAGGGTTACTGTATTACATTGCTGTTTCTGGGATTACGACGATCGGCGTCGTAACTGGGGGATGGGCATCAAATAATAAATATTCCCTTTTAGGAGGGATGCGAGCGGCGGCACAAATGATTTCTTATGAGATTCCACTTGTGATGAGTGTAATTGGTGTCGTTTTGTTAGCTGGTAGTCTTAACTTGAATGAAATTGTAGCGGCGCAGGAGAAGGTATGGTACATTTTCGCACAGCCAATCGGTTTTGTCATTTTCTTAATCGCGGCAGTTGCAGAGTTAAATAGGACGCCGTTTGATTTACCCGAAGCGGAGTCAGAACTTGTTTCAGGATACCATACGGAATACTCAGGGTTTCGCTGGGCGTTTTTCATGCTTTCAGAGTATGTATATTTCTTCGGAATGGCATCTTTAATTACAGTACTCTTTTTAGGCGGATGGAATCCAGTTATGTTCCTTGGATTTATTCCAGGAGCCGTATGGTTTGCTTTGAAATTTAGCAGTGTGGTCTTTCTATTGATTTGGTTCCGCGTTACGTTCCCACGTATAAGAGGTGACCAGTTAATGGAGTTTGGATGGAAAGTATTATTACCAATCGCACTTGCAAATATTTTCTTAACGGCATTGATTAAGGAGCTATTCTTCTAATCTATGAAGGGGGTGCCAGCAAGAGATGAAAGGACTATTTAAAGGGTTAAAATATACGCTTAGTAATTTGAGTAAGAAAAAGGTGACGTATGATTATCCAAATCAACCGTTGCCATTACCAGACCGCTTTCGAGGTATTCAAAAGTTTTATCCAGAGAAATGTATTGTTTGTAATCAGTGTTCCAACATTTGTCCGACAGATTGCATTCAATTAACAGGAAAAAAACATCCTGATCCTACAAAAAAAGGAAAAATCATCGACACGTATGATATTAATTTTGAAATTTGTATTCTTTGCGATTTATGTACAGAAGTTTGCCCGACAGAGGCGATTGTAATGACAAATAACTTTGAACTCGCAGAGTATTCACGTGATGATTTATTTAAAAATTTGCAGTGGCTTGACGAGAACGACGAGAACGTCAGGAAGGAGAATAAAGCATGAATGGCGAGTTTGTAGCTTTCTTTATATTATCCTTGTCTGCGATTATCGGCGGCGTTCTTATGCTGAACTTAACGAAAGTAATGCATATGATGCTGGCTCTTGTGCTTACATTCCTTAGTATTGCGGGTTTGTATTTTCTCTTATCGGCCGAATTTATCGGAGTTGCACAAATTTTACTTTACTCTGGTGCGATCACCATTATTATGATTTTTGGCATTATGTTAACGAAACATAACGCGGAAAATGAATCGCGCCTTACTCTTCGAAAATGGATTATCTTCTTTGCGGTTGTAACATTTGGAGCAGTTATGTATTTCGCTGTTAATAGTATCGATTTTTCAAATCAAAGCACACAAGGAAGTTTACCTCTCCATGAAAACAACACACTTCAAATCGGTACACTTCTCTATTCAAAATATATTATTCCATTTGAGTTAACCTCAGTTCTTTTACTTGTAGCACTTGTAGGAGCGATTATCCTTGCGAAGAAGGATGAGGGAGAGGAGGATTCCCCATGAGTAGCGTTCCAGCTTCTGCGTATTTAACACTTGCGATTATTTTGTTTTGCATCGGCTTATTTGGAGCTTTAACAAAGCGAAATACAGTAATTGTATTAGTTTGTATCGAATTGATGCTAAACGCCGCCAATTTAAATTTAGTAGCGTTTAGTAAATTAGGCTTGTTTCCGAATTTAACAGGACAAATTTTTTCGCTGTTTACGATGTCTGTAGCGGCAGCGGAGGCAGCGGTAGGTCTTGCAATTTTGATTGCTTTGTACCGTAATCGCCCGACAGTTCATGTAGATGAGATGGATACGCTCAAAGGATAGCATTGTGACCGAAAAGGGGGAAGGAAACAATGATTGATTATGCATGGCTCATACCGCTTTTCCCGCTTGTTTCATTTTTGTTACTTATTGTGTTCGGGAAGAAAATTAGAGAGGGAAGTAGTGTACTAGGTATTTTCTTTACCTTTCTCTCCTTTATATCCGCGGTAGTGGTACTAATAGAACGGTTTTCATCCGAGGCAGTGAAGCATAAGTGGGTATGGCTTAGGGTAGGAGATATAGATATATCATTTGGTTTTGAAGTTACCGCATTAGGAGCTTTAATGTTGTTTATCGTTACGCTTGTGAGTTTTCTTGTACATGTGTACTCAAAAGGTTATATGAAAGGTGACACCAGATTATCAACCTTTTATGCATATTTAGGGCTCTTTACATTTGCGATGCTTGGGCTAGTTATATCGACGAATTTATTACAGCTTTATATATTTTGGGAGTTAGTCGGCCTTGGTTCGTTTTTACTTATCGGTTTTTATTTCTTTAAAGAAGAAGCGAAGGCTGCTGCGAAAAAGGCTTTTATTATGACACGCATTGGGGATGTTGGGCTATTTGTTGGGATGATTTTAATTTTTTGGCACGCAGGTAGTTTTGAATATGACGCGATTTTTAAAGCGATTCATACGGGCGACCTCTCTCCTTCTATGATTACAATAACGGCGATATTAATTTTTATCGGTGCGATGGGGAAATCAGGTCAGTTCCCGCTTCATACATGGTTGCCAGATGCAATGGAAGGACCGACGCCTGTTTCGGCGCTTATTCACGCGGCAACGATGGTTGCAGCCGGCGTATATTTAGTAGCGACGATGTTTCCGCTATTTTCAGCAAGTGCGGTAGCGATGCAAACTGTGGCAATCGTTGGGGCTTTCACCGCAATCTTTGCGGCCTCTATTGGTCTAGTGCAAACAGATATTAAGAGGGTTCTTGCTTATTCTACAGTTAGTCAGCTCGGGTATATGATGCTTGCGCTAGGCTCTGCTGGTTATGTAGCTGGTATCTTTCACTTAACGACACATGCCTTTTTTAAAGCATTATTGTTTCTGGCAGCAGGAAGTGTAATTCATGCAGTCCATACGCAAAACATTAATAAAATGGGCGGTTTACAGAAAAAGATGAAAGTAACCGGTACACTATTTTTAATAGGCACACTTGCAATTAGTGGTGTTCCTCTTCTTTCCGGATTTTTTAGTAAAGATGAAATTTTAGCGGCGGCTTGGATGAATGGCAATTACTTTCTATTCGTTTTAGCAGTAATTGCGGCATTTCTAACAGCATTTTATATGTTCCGTCTATACTTTCTTGTCTTTACAGGGGAAACGAAGACGAAGGAAGAGGTGCATGAATCGCCTCGCACCATGACGTATCCGATGATTGTCCTTGGTGTTCTTGCGGTAGTGGCAGGCTATATAAATACACCGTGGTTCGGGACGTTTCTTGGGGATTGGCTGACGAAGGATATAGGATTCAAGGTGAAGGAAGTGCATGGACCTGTTTGGATTATGGTTGTTGCGACGCTCGTTTCATTCGCTGGAATTGCTCTCGCATATTTCATATATGGTAAGAAATCTATCTCTAGAGATTGGGCTGGCGGAGAAGGGACGCCTCTTTATAACCTTTTGAAAGAAAAATATTATGTGGATGAACTATACAATGTGACGGTGCTTCCTATTACGAAAGGAATCGCTCATGTGCTTCGCTTATTTGAAGTATACGTTGTAGAAGGAATCGCAGTTTTAATTACTGGATTCGTTAAAGTTATGAGTGGCCTAGGATCACGGCTTCAAAACGGGAATGTACAAGTGTACGGAACTGTAACAGCAGTTTCACTCGCGGTACTCGTGATTATTTTGTTATATACGGGAGGGGATTTACGATGAATGGATTGCTATTAACGTTCTTCATTTTTTCCCCACTTTTAGGAATTCTCTTGCTTTTATTAACGCCGAAACGAGAATCGCGTACAGTGCAGGCGCTTGGTTTATTCGGAACGGCGCTTCCATTTGGAATTGCTATCGTCCTCGCTTGTACATACGCTTCAGGAAAGAGTTTATCGATATTTGATGAAAAAGTGAAATGGATTAAATTTGGGGATTTCACAGCAGTGGACAAAAGGTGGTTTTCAATTTATTACGAGCTTGGTATTGATGGTTTATCGCTTGTAATGATGGTGCTCACAGCCCTTCTAGCGATGCTTGCAGCTATTGCGGCATTTTCTATTAAAAGAAATTTGAAAGCATTCTACATGCTGTTACTCATGTTAGAAATAGGGATGCTCGGTGTCTTCGCTGCTCAAAATTTAATGCTGTTCTTCATCTTCTTTGAAATTACGTTGCCGCCAATGTTTTTATTAATTGGTAAGTGGGGGAAATTGTCGAGTGAAAAGGCTGCATATAGTTATTTAATATATAACGGTATTGGATCAGCTATTTTACTTATCGTTTTCTCGGTTTTATTTGCGAAAACAGGTACGACAAATATTGCGGAGCTTAAAGAAATATTAACGAGTGTAGGTGCTGGGGGGGGAATGGCCGTCTCAAGTAGCTTACAGTTCGGCTTGTTTCTTGCCATAATGATTGCTTTTGCGATTAAACTCCCTGTTTTCCCTTTGCATCGCTGGATGGTCAATGTACACATAGAAGCGCATCCTGCTGTAGTTATGCTTCATGCGGGGATTTTGCTGAAGATTGGTGCGTACGGTATTGTTCGCTTCGGGAAAGGATTATTCCCAGAATATTTTCGTGAGTTTGCAACGCTAATCGCGATTTTAGGGGTAATTAATTTATTGTATGGGGCCTTTCTAGCACTCATCCAAACGGACTTTAGAAAGGTACTTGCTTACTCTAGTATTTCGCATATGGGCATTGTATTAATGGGTCTTGCGGCGTTAAATGCACCAGGTACACAAGGGGCGCTGTTCCAAGTTGTGTCTCACGGTTTAATTGCGGCCTTACTCTTCTTCTTGCTTGGCATTATTGAAGAGCGTTTCGGGACTTCGGATATTACAGCACTTGGTGGACTCGCAAAAAGTGTTCCTGTGCTTAGCGGTTTCTTCCTAGCGGGCGGTATGGCATCGCTTGGAATGCCAGGGATGTCTGGATTTATTAGCGAATTCCTTGCCTTTCTCGGTTTATTCCAAGGAAAACCGGTTATCTCTGCCGCGGGTGTACTTGGAATTATTTTGACCGCTGTATACGTATTAAGAGCGACACTTCAAGTGACATTTGGTAAGAAAGAATGGGAAGTGAAATCTGATATACACGGATGGGAGTACGTTCCTGTTATAGTGCTTATCGTTTGTATTATTGCAATTGGCGTAATGCCAGAACTACTAGGGGATCCGCTTCAAACTACATTGAAAACATTGGGGGTGAAGTAGGATGGATATGAACACATTACTTAGCTTATCATGGCATCTCATGGTACCAGAATTCATTATTCTCGGGGCAGCCATCCTTCTTTCCGTGTGTGATTTGTTTTTTAAGCTGAACCATAGATACGTTGCGATTGGTGCAATTGCCGCTGTCTTGTTAGCGATAGTGTCATTAATTACGCTATACAGCGAACCGGCAGGAGATATTTTAAATGGATCGTTTGTGCTAGATGGATTTTCAAAAGGATTTAAAACGTTGTTATTAGGCGGAGCAGCTCTCATTTTATGTATGGCAATGAGCGATGATGAGAAGGAGCCTATTCAAGATAAGGGAGAATATTATTATTTAATTTTAATGGCGCTCCTTGGAGCGATGTTCATGGCTTCAAGTGTTGATTTCATTACACTATTTGTAGGTTTAGAGTTGCTTTCGCTTTCTTCCTATATTTTAGTAGGAATCCGAAAAAGAAACCGCGCATCGAATGAGGCTGCAATGAAATATGTCATTAACGGAGGAATTGGAACAGCAATTACACTCTTTGGAATGAGTTATTTATACGGTATTACAGGATCGACCAACATAGTGGAAATGCAAAGGGTATTTACCGGGGAGTTGGCTGGTGGCATTCAATTATTGCTAGCTCTCGCATTTCTACTTTTGCTCGTTGGACTCTCATTCAAAATTGCAACAGTGCCATTTCATATGTGGGCACCAGATGTATATGAGGGAGCCGCTACACCTGTCACAGCTTTCCTCGGAACGATTTCTAAAGTTGCTGGATTTCTACTCATTACGCGTTTGTTTCTTATGGTGTTTGCAGGCGTGGCAATCCAAGGAGACGCACAATCTTTGTACGGGCGTATGAGTATATACATTGCTGTACTAGCTAGTATTACGATGATTGTTGGGAATGTAGTAGCATTAAAGCAATACAACGTAAAACGTCTATTTGCCTACTCAGGTATCGCGCATGCTGGGTATTTGCTAGTTCCCCTTGTAGCGCTATCACAGTTTACGATGGATAGTATGTGGTTTTATATGCTTGCATATATGCTTATGAATATAGGAGCATTTGCAATCATCCACGGATTAATCTTACAAAATGATAAGGAAAATATGACGATTTTTGCAGGGTTATATAAGCGATCCCCCTTTACAGCTATAGTGATGACGGTCTTTATTTTATCGTTAGCTGGGATACCTGGGACAGCAGGTTTCATCGGAAAAATTAACATCTTTTTAGGGGCACTTCATGTTGAACCTGCTCATTACGTATTAGCTTCAATTATGATGGGGACAACAGTTATTTCATTCATATATTATTTCCAAATATTACAGCAAATGTTTTTCCGTACTGGAGAGACAGACGAGAAAATTCAGTTACCGTTAAATATAAAGATTGTCATGAGTCTTTGTGCAATTTCGATTGTAATACTAGGGATTATGCCGATGATTGGTTACAATTTCTTCTATGAATATTTTCCATTAATGAAAGATTTCTTCTTCTTAGGTAACGTGGTACAATAGTAAAAATAAAAGGTGTAGAGTCCGTACTCTACGCTTTTTATTTTGGAGTAATAGCAAATGAAAACACCTATAGGTATATGTTTTTTAACAGAAAATTACGATTTAAAATGTAAGATGCTTATTTGCGTGTGAAAAAGTGTGGCTTCTACTTATTTATGGTATCGTTTTTTACATTTTGCGTAAGTAGTAGCCAAGCAAAAAAAAGGGGTCGATTTTTTGGCACATCTTTTAGGGCAACAAGCACTGATTGCCATTGTTTCGCATTTATTATTTATTACCATTACGTGGTGGGCCTTACAAGGTATTCACATTGAGCGCTTAATGAAGTCTGGGAAAGTGATGCAGACGAGAGTATTACTCATCCTAATTACAATTACAATTGGGACATCTGTAAGTAACTTTTTCCTTGATTATTTAGGCTATTCAAAGAGTTTAACGTATTTAGTAAAGTAAGTGTATAGAACCTCATATCTCCGTTAACAATGGGGATAGGAGGGGATGAAATTGAAGTTTAAAGCCATTCTTATTGTTATCGTAAGTGTTGTTTTATTTTTGGTTGGATATAAAGAGATGAAACCTATAAGCGATGAACAGAAAATGGAGAGCATGATTGTAGCTTTAGAGAAGAACGATGCAAAAGTAGAGCGGTGGTCATGGTTAGCGCGAGAAACGAAAACAATTTCTAATATACATACGTTTCAAAAATTGTTAAACGATGTGAAGGAAAAGGCAAATATCCAAGAGTGGGAATTAGAACAATCTCCAGATGGATATAAGGCTACATCCTATAAAAAATCTTCTTCACATGAAGAACGAATAGTAGTAACTTGGAGTAAGGAAAATACTAAAGAAAACACTTTTATTATTTTTGAAGTGAGCGGGGCGAAATGGGACCCGAAGTACGTTCAGAACATAGATAAAATTTTTAGTGAAAAACCTATAATTTACACTTGTGTTCAAGGTGTACTGAATGATAAGATTGAAGGTGTTTTGCAAAATAAAACCAATCAGGTTTTGAAAGATCTTTCAGCAAGAGCGATCGAGCAGATAGAAGAAAGAGCATTTGTATCAGTCTCCGCATATAATAAAAAGTGGAATGACGCTCTTTCAACAAATAGAGAGAAAATAAATGTGCAAATAGCAATACGTTCTACAAACAACAAAGATACAATTGTGGTTGGCACACCGATCATAACTTCTGAGTATTGAGTGAATAGATACTGAAAAAAGGACACGGAGGGGAATAATTTGGAAAAGATCATCGTCCGTGGCGGAAAGCGGTTAAGCGGCACAGTGCGTGTTGAGGGCGCAAAAAATGCTGTATTACCTATAATCGCTGCAGCCCTATTAGCGAGTGACGGAAAGAATGTACTATCTGAAGTACCAGTATTATCTGATGTATACACAATCAACGAGGTATTACGTCATTTAAATGCTGAAGTCGTATTTGAAAATAACCAAGTAACAATCGATTCTTCTAAAGAATTAAACATTGAAGCACCATTTGAGTATGTACGTAAGATGCGTGCATCTGTTCAAGTAATGGGACCATTATTAGCACGTAATGGTCGTGCTCGTATTGCACTTCCTGGTGGATGTGCAATTGGTTCACGTCCAATTGACCAACATTTAAAAGGCTTCGAAGCAATGGGAGCGAAAGTAAAAGTTGGTAACGGATTTGTTGAGGCACACGTAGAGGGCGAACTAAAAGGAGCTAAAATTTATTTAGACTTCCCAAGCGTAGGCGCGACAGAAAACATTATGTCTGCAGCTACATTAGCAAAAGGGACAACAGTCCTTGAAAACGCAGCGAAAGAGCCAGAAATCGTTGACCTAGCTAACTTCTTAAATGCAATGGGAGCGAAAGTACGCGGAGCTGGAACTGGAACGATTCGTATTGAAGGCGTTGAAAAATTATATGGTGCAAACCACCCTATTATTCCTGACCGTATTGAAGCAGGAACATTCATGGTTGCAGCGGCAATTACAGGTGGAGACATCTTAATTGAAAATGCTGTGCCTGAACATTTACGCTCAATTACAGCGAAAATGGAAGAAATGGGTGTTAAAATTATTGAGGAAAATGAAGGTGTACGTGTTATCGGCCCAGATAAGTTAAAAGCGGTTGATATTAAAACTATGCCTCATCCAGGTTTCCCAACAGACATGCAATCACAAATGATGGCATTATTACTACATGCTGATGGAACAAGTATGATTACAGAAACGGTATTCGAAAACCGCTTTATGCACGTTGAAGAATTCCGTCGTATGAATGCTGATATTAAAATCGAAGGTCGTTCTGTAATTATGAACGGTCCAAGTAGCTTGCAAGGTGCTGAAGTAGGCGCAACTGATTTGCGTGCTGCAGCAGCATTAATTTTAGCTGGTTTAGTATCAGAAGGTTATACTCGTGTAACAGAGTTAAAACATCTTGACCGTGGTTATGTAGATTTCCATAAGAAATTAGCTGCATTAGGTGCAACTATTGAACGTGTAAACGAAAAAGTAGAAGAAGTGAAAGAACAAGAAGTTTCTGATCTTCACGCTTAATTAAGATGGTCTCTATGTCTTTTGACGTAGAGGCTATTTTTTTTGGGTTATTACTGTTATAGTCAATAAATTCTATACTTATGCACGTCTCAGTAAAAATATTTAGAAAATTTCCTATTTACCCCGCTATTTGCGTTCAGTAAGACTCCCACCTCAAAACTCCACCTCATTTAAATTTCACTTTATATCGATACCCCCAAGTATGTTCTAAAAAATCCCGTAGTTCCATAAGAATGAAAGGAATCCAACTTTATATTGGGGGAATAGGATGAAATTTTCAAAGCCACTTTTCATTACAGTAGCGCTCCTAATAGCGCTCGTTATCATTGTACCTGCTGCTCTTGTTATTCCGTTTGCGAAAGCAAAAGTAGGGGAAGAAGCAGCTTCTAAAACTCCTCCAGCGATAGAAAGTATACCAGCTCCAGGGAAAGTGGATACAGCGGTTCAAGTTGCTGTATACCGTGATCAGCAGAAGAAGGTAGAAACATTGCCTATGGAGGAGTATGTGGCCGGTGTAGTAGCTTCTGAGATGAATGCCAGCTTTGAAATAGAGGCGCTAAAGGCGCAGGCATTAGCAGCAAGAACATTTGTAGTGCAGCGCATGCTAAGCGGTGGTAAGAAAAACAATGCGGACGTGACAGATACGGTGAAAGATCAAGTGTACAAAAGCAAAGAGGAATTGAAGAAACAATGGGGTAATAATTACGAAAGTAATTTAAAGAAAATTGAGGAAGCCGTTTCGAAAACCGCAGGACAAGTTTTAACGTATGATGGAAAACCAATTTCAGCATCCTTCTTCTCAACGAGTAACGGCCGAACAGAAAATGCAGCTGATTATTGGGGAAATGATTATCCGTACTTAAAGAGTGTAGATAGTCCGTGGGATCAAGCCTCTCCAAAATTTACGAGTGAGCAAAAATTCACAGTAGCTGATTTTCAAAAACGTCTCGGTGTGAAAATACTTGCGGACGGAAAGGTCGGTAATATTAAAGACCTTACGGAAGGAAAGCGAGTAAAGGATGTAGCCTTTCAAGGAAAAACATTAACAGGAAAACAAGTTCGTGAAAAGTTAGATTTACGCTCCTCAGACTTTACGTGGAAACAAGAAGGGGATAACATCGTCGTTAAGACGAAAGGTTTCGGCCACGGCGTTGGTATGAGCCAGTACGGTGCGAATGGTATGGCAGGGGAAGGTAAGAAATATACAGAGATAGTCGCTCATTACTATAAAGGCGTTGAAATAAAGACGATGAACGATTATGAAGGAAAATTGATGGTGAAGAAGTAGGTGTCAGGGGTTTCCTGATACCTACTTCTTTTTTGTTTAAAATATCATAATTTCCCATTATTTGTTTGGTATAATGAACTAAAAAACATTTGGGGGAGACAGAATGGCGTTATTGGAGTTGAAACAATTAGGGAAGACGAATCAGTTATCGGCAGTTGAACTGGAGGTTGAAAAAGGACAATGTGTTGTTTTGCAATGCAATAATCATACAGCTAAAGTGTTGCATCGCATTATTATCGGAGAAGAAGAGGCTTCTTCGGGCAGTGTGTTATTTGAAGGGGAGCCGATTGGAAAGAAAGTATATTCACGCATCGGTTTTTGTTTTTTGAAAGATGAAGCATACGACCGTTTGAAGGTGAAGGAGTACTTCAAGTTTTTGTTAGGTCTGTATGAATTCAATATGAGTATGGAAGAAGTAGTACAATATGTCGGTCTCCTAGATAAGCTAAACGTGAAAATAGAAAAATTGTCATTTTCAGAGAAACGGCGCCTTCATATTGGGAGGATTATGATTCACAATCCGGATTTAGTCATTTTAGAAGAGCCAGAGCAAAATGTAGATACAGAGAGTACGATTATTATTCGAAAATCGATTATGAAAATGAAAGAACAAGGAAAGGCAATCTTTATTACGTCCTCCTTTTTATCAGATGCCCTTTCGCTGACAGAAGATGTATACATATTAAACAACGATGGTGTGAAAAAGATAGAAATAGAGCAAGAAGAAGTAGATGAAGAAAAAGTAGTTCAAATGATTCCGCAAATGAAACTTGAAAGAATTCCAGCGAAAGTGAACGATAAAATCATTTTACTGGATCCGATGGAAATTCATTTCATTGAAACACAAAATGGAGTGACACATATTCATGTGCGTGAAGGAGATTTCGTATGTGCATTAACATTAAGTGAACTAGAAGCGAGATTAACAGGATTCGGGTTCTTCAGATGCCATCGCTCGTACCTCGTTAACTTACAAAGAGTACGAGAAGTTATTACGTGGACACGTAATAGTTTTAGTTTAATTTTGGATGACGAACGGAAAAGCTCCATTCCGCTTTCGAAAGGACGAATGGATGAATTAAAAGGTGTAATTGGGCTATGAAAAACGCTTCAATAAGCTCAAAATAGGATTCATTCACCGGTAAAAATACTCCTTTTACCGGTATTTTACTGCGCCTACCCTTTGTTTTTCATATGATTGAGTCAAGAAAAGCGAAACAAACAAACGAAAAGAGCTAAAGCGACTTTCATCTATAAAAAGAAAAACAAAGGGGATGACGAAATGACATTGGCAATTGAAATGAAAGATGTAATGAAAAGTTTCGATGGAAAAACGGCCCTTCGAAATGTAAATATTGAGGTGAAACAAGGAGAAATCTTTGGATTCCTCGGACCGAGTGGATCCGGGAAAACGACAACAGTGAAAATTTTAACTTCTCAATTGCTTCATAGTGTTGGAACTGTAAGAGTATTAGGTAAAGACATTACAGGACCAAGTAGCATCGATTACAAACGAATCGGTATTTTAACAGACAATAGCGGCTTATATGAAAGACTTAGCATTTATGATAACTTACTATTATTTTGTGACTTATACGATTGCAAAAAAGAACGAATTGATGAAGTACTAGCACAAGTAAACTTATTAGATGATAAAAAAACGCCAGTAAAGAAACTATCAAAAGGAATGAAGCAGCGCGTCACATTGGCAAGGGCAATTCTTCATAAACCAGATATCCTCTTCTTAGATGAACCAACATCCGCACTTGATCCAGTAAACGTGCAAAACATT
This sequence comes from Bacillus sp. NPDC060175, assembly GCF_042728695.1. Taxonomy (NCBI): domain Bacteria; kingdom Bacillati; phylum Bacillota; class Bacilli; order Caryophanales; family Bacillaceae; genus Bacillus; species Bacillus sp. NPDC060175. The sequence continues at coordinate 46,466 of NZ_JBHWYR010000002.1, read as the reverse complement.
CATAAAATCTTAAAAGACTTAAACAAAGAAGGAACAACCATTTTCTTAACAACGCACAACATGGAGGAAGCAGAAACGCTTTGTAACCGCATTGCCTTTCTGTGCGGGGGAGAAATTGTAGCACTTGATACACCAGAAAACTTGCGATTAAAATACGCGAAAGATCAAATACAAGTTGTGTTAAAAGATAAACAAAAAGAAACGGTACAAAAAGATGAATTAGGAGCAAAACGCATTTCAGAATGGATGAAAAAAGGCGAATTACTATCTATTCATTCACACGAGCCAACGTTAGGCGATATCTTTATTGAAGTTACTGGGAGGGGACTATAATGACATTTTCAATGAGACGATTTTCAGCTATTTTTCGGAAAGAGGTACAGGATATTAAAGCAAATGCATCTGTACTTGTAATGGCAATACTTCCAATTATATTTGCTTTTGTTTATGGACAGATGGATGGACCGAAAGATGAAATATCTAATATGGTAACTTTAATGGCTTTAACAATGGTAGGAAGCTTTGTTCAAGCGGCTTTAATTGCGGAAGAAAAAGAGAAGCATACCCTACGTGTGCTGATGTTATCACCAGCATCATCGTTAGAAGTGTTACTAGGAAAAAGCGCATTAACAGGTCTTATTACATTTGCAATTTGTTTTAGTAACTTCGCGATTTTAGGTGTGGTAAAGGGGAATATTACATTAATAGTTCTATTTTTACTTATTAGTATATTTTTCTTTCTTATGCTAGGTACGGCGATTGGATTAATAGCTAAAACAATAGCATCAACATCAGTAGTAGGTATGCCAATCTTATTTATTTTCCTTCTAGCTCCAATATTAGGAAGTTTTTTAAAAAATGATTTTGTAAAAAAAATGATTGATTTTCTTCCAACGAAACACCTTGCGGATGCAATGCCGAAGCTAATGAACGGAAAGGGATTATCAACTGTTAGTGGTGATTTAATAAATATAATAATTTGGTGCGTACTTTCTATTATTCTTTGTATTATCGTTTATAAAAAGAAACAAATGGACTAAAAACTGAGCTCAAACGCTCAGTTTTTTCTTTTTTCATCATTTCCTCGGAAATTTTGCAATTCTTATACATATTTTTACAGAATTTGTCGAAAAGTAATTAGTTATAGGTTGTATAGGATGAGTGAATATTGTTCAAAATGATTGCTGAGGTGATGATGGAATGCGAGGAAGAAATAGTAAAAAGTCACAAAAGGTAGTACATTTATTTCAAAAAAGATGGGTGTTTCCAGCACTATACATTGCTTGTGCAGCGGTAATCTTAATGGTTGCGCTATGGTTCCAGGGAGCTAATCCAAAGAAAGCTCCGAACCAAGATCAAGCAACACCGTATACACAAACGGAAGATCCAGCAGTACCGGTAACAAAATCTTCAGAAGTAGTGAAAATGCCAGCTGCAGTAAATGCAGAAGTAGTAGTACAGAAGAAATTCTATGAAGATGCAGCATCAGAGGCGGAACAAGAAAAAGCACTTGTCTTTTATAACAACACATATTCCCCGAATAAAGGAATCGACATTGCTGCGAAAAACGGAAAAGAATTTGATGTTACAGCTGCTTTAAGTGGTACAGTAACGAAAGCTGAAAAAGATTCACTTCTTGGTTATGTTGTAACGGTAGATAGCGGAAATGGTGTAGCAGCATCTTATCAAAGCTTAGGCAATGTGAAAGTAGAAAAAGGTGCAAGAGTTGCGCAAGGTGAAGTGTTAGGAAAATCAGGTCTAAATGCAATGAATAAAGAGGCAGGTTCTTACGTTCACTTTGAAGTACGTAAAGACAATGTGGCTGTGAACCCTGAGCGTTATTTAAATAAATCAGTAGCAGAAATTAAAGCTGATGCAGGTGCTGCAAAGGCGACAAATGCTTCTGGTAAAAAGGCTGATGACAAATCTCAAAAAGAAGAAAAGTCAACAAGCACGAAACCAGAAAGTAAAACAGAAGATAAGTCTAAAAAAGAAGAGAAATCAACGAATGGTTCTACAGAATCATCTAACGGTTCTTCTTCACAAGAATAATAAAGTAAAAAAATCAGTTCTCATTAGGAGAGCTGATTTTTTTATTTTCATATAAAAATAATCAATTTCGAGAAAAAAGTTGCAATAACAAGGAAAAATGACGAGATTCTCGAATATATATTACAAAAGGGAGGGGATACTGTGTCATTTTTATCTGTTCTGTCGATTGCTATCATTTTATTGTTTGTTTTATTCGCTTTATATTATTATATTGCCGGTAAGAAAGAAGTTCCCCACCATCAGTTGTTAGAAGAAGAATATGAAAGAGAAGAGTGACACCTTTTATAAAGAGGTGTCACTTTTTTTCGCCATAATTGTCATGGTTAACGTATTTCTCACAAAAAAATGTAATTTTCCTTAACTTAGTCCGCAAAAATAGTGAACATGTAGCATATATCAGTAGTGCGGGCAATACAATGGTATAAACCAATGCAAAGAGAGTGTTTGAGGTGAGAAATCGTGAATCATTTCATTATAAATCCAAGAATGTTTAACGCTTACAAACAGCACTCACATTTACTTCATAGTCGTATGCAGCGAGTCTCATTTCACACTTCTCACATCCAATTTAGGGAGGCGAGTGGTGTGCACGATTACATCAAAGAGAGAACTATCAAGATTGGCAAGTATATCGTGGAGACAAGAAAGACAGTGCGTGTAATCGCAAAGGAGTTTGGGGTATCAAAGAGTACAGTCCATAAAGATTTAACAGAACGTCTACCAGAAATTAATCCAGAGCTCGCAAATGAAGTGAAAGAAATTCTTGATTATCATAAGTCTATTCGTCATTTAAGAGGTGGAGAAGCAACAAAGCAAAAGTATCGTAAAGAAGATACAGAAAACCCTGTGCGCCAATAAATCTAAAATAGCAAACATTCCTTGCGAATTCGGTAATATTTTTCAGAAGAATTCTTTTTGCGAATATTACGTTCCTGTTAAATTTATGATAAAATCAGAAATTAGGTGTAAAAGAATTCGGGTATAACCTGATTTTGAATATCGAGGAGGAAATGACGGGAATGTTTGCGCGAGATATCGGAATTGACCTAGGTACGGCTAATGTATTAATTCATGTTAAAGGTAAGGGTATTGTATTAAATGAGCCATCTGTTGTGGCAATTGATCGTAATAGTGGAAAAGTATTAGCAGTAGGTGAAGAAGCAAGAAGTATGGTGGGACGTACACCTGGTAATATTGTGGCAATTCGTCCACTTAAAGATGGTGTAATCGCAGATTTCGACATTACAGAAGCAATGTTAAAGTATTTCATTAACAAATTGGACGTGAAGAGCTTCTTTTCAAAACCTCGCATTTTAATTTGCTGTCCAACAAATATCACATCTGTAGAGCAAAAAGCAATTCGTGAGGCTGCTGAACGTTCAGGTGGTAAAACAGTATTTTTAGAAGAAGAACCAAAAGTAGCCGCAGTTGGTGCTGGTATGGAAATCTTCCAACCAAGCGGAAACATGGTTGTTGATATTGGTGGAGGTACAACAGATATCGCCGTACTTTCTATGGGTGATATTGTTACCTCTTCCTCTATCAAAATGGCTGGCGATAAGTTTGATATGGAAATCTTAAACTACGTTAAACGTAAGTATAAGCTATTAATTGGAGAACGTACTTCAGAAAATATTAAAATTAAAATTGGTACAGTATTCCCAGGTGCACGCAGTGAAGAGCTTGAAATTCGCGGACGTGACATGGTAACAGGTTTACCACGTACAATTACAGTATGCTCTGAAGAAATTACAGAAGCACTAAAAGAAGACGCAGCTATCATTGTACAAGCTGCAAAAGGCGTACTAGAGCGTACACCACCAGAACTATCTGCGGACATTATCGACCGCGGTGTTATTCTAACAGGCGGTGGAGCTTTATTACACGGTATCGACATGCTTCTAGCAGAAGAATTAAAGGTACCAGTATTAATCGCTGAAAACCCAATGCAATGTGTTGCTATTGGTACAGGTGTTATGTTAGAGAATATCGATAAATTACCACGTCGTGCATTGAAATAAAGTGAAAAAGAGCTAAGGGAAAACCTTAGTTCTTTTTTTGATTTTTTTAATTCTGATTTTTTACGAAAACGGAAGGAAAATAGAGAAAAATAAAGAAATAATGCTATATATTCATATATATAGTTGAATTTAGTGTTTTCTTATTTGAAAACGTATGTAATATAATGATTCGGAATACGACATTAAGGCAAAGAATGTTCAAATACATATTGCCTTTCCCTAATTTGGGCATACACTCTTTTCTACCTCCGTGTCAGTTGCTGGGAAGTGCAACTATTTTAATGGAATAGAGTGTGTGCATTTTTTTATATATAAAGCTGAACGGACTAAAGTTTCACTTTATAATGACAAATAATAAACAAAATGGGATAATAACAATATGTCCAAGTGGTAAGACCAATATTACAAAAGGGGCGATTGTTATATGCTAAATATAGAACAAATTAAAGAAATCATTCCTCACCGCTATCCATTTTTACTTGTTGATAAAATATTAGAAGTAGATGAAGGGAAAAGAGCGGTCGGAATTAAAAATGTATCCGCAAATGAAGAGTTCTTTAATGGACACTTTCCTGACTATGCAGTTATGCCTGGTGTATTAATTGTAGAAGCGTTAGCGCAAGTTGGGGCAGTTGCTGTATTAAAGAAAGAAGAAAACCGCGGGAGACTTGCTTTCTTCGCAGGCATCGACAACTGTCGCTTCAAAAAACAAGTACGCCCAGGTGATCAACTTCGCCTAGAAGTAGAAATGACACGCGTACGTGGCCCGATTGGAAAAGGAAAAGCGATCGCAACAGTAGATGGTGAAGTTGCGTGTGAAGCTGAAATTACATTTGCAATTGGTGATAAAAAAGAATAGAGAGTAATTTAAAAATCCTTCTGCATATTACAGAAGGATTTTTTTAATTACCTATATTTTTTGTTCTAAATATAAAAATACAAAGTAATCAGAAAGTTTTTTTGTAAATGAATGGAAGTTTGTATATAATAGCGATGTAAATATCTTGAAATTAAGATAAATGATAGTGCGACAAAAATAGAGATGTCGTTGTCACATTATAGAGGTTATGAGATAGGACAAAGGTTATTATGATTCGTTATGATGAACTGTAGAGGAAAGTAATGGGGAAATTTAACGGTAGAAGTAAATGAAAAATAGGCGTAGCATATCGAGCATAAAAGAGAAAAAGGGGAAAATGTCGTATTTTGAAAAAGAGGAGATCATAACATGTTCGGGAAAAAAAAAAGAAAGCCACTAAGACAATTAATTACACATAAAGAGCCTAAATCACGTATTGCAGAACAATACCGTAACATCCGTACAAACATTGAATTTACATCTGTAGATAGTCATGTTCGTTCTATTATTGTCACTTCAGCAGATCCAGGTGATGGGAAAACAACGACTATTTCTAATCTAGCAGTTGTTTTTGGGCAACAAGGGAAAAAAGTATTGTTAATTGGAGCGGACTTACGTAAGCCGACAATTCAAAACTTATTTGCAGTTCATAATTCAAATGGATTGACGAACTTATTATCAGGACAAGCGAAACTCATGCAATGCATTCAAAAAACAGATATAGAGAACGTATATGTAATGGCATCAGGTCCTATACCGCCAAACCCAGCTGAACTATTAGGGAGCCGGGCTATGGACGAGGCGTTGCTAGAAGCATATGACATGTTTGATATTATTTTAATCGACACACCGCCTGTCCTTGCGGTTACCGATGCCCAAATACTTGCGAACAAATGTGATGGAATCGTACTTGTCGTGCGCAGTGGAAAAACAGAAAAAGATAAAATAGTAAAAGCGAAACAAATATTAGACAAAGCGTCAGGTAAACTACTTGGTGCTGTGTTAAATGATAAAAGAGAAGAAAAGGAGCAATATGGTTATTACTAAAATATAAAAAACCAACAAGAAATAACTTGTTGGCTTTTTATTGTTTTCTGGAAATTATTTATCAAGTTACGCAGTATAAAAAACATGATATGATAAAAAATTTGGGAATTTGATGGAATGTGTTGTCATATTTAAGATTATTTTGTAAGATTATATATGTTTTTAAATAGCAATCGTACATAGATATTACTAAAATAAAAAAAATGTAAGATTATATGTTATAATTTTTCTTATGTGCAAATTTTAGAAAGTTGGAGGAACTTATGGAAGAAACAATTAGTTTAAAAGAGTTATTTCATATCTTAAAAAAACGTCTAGCAATGATCCTCGTAATCGCCTTTGGTGCAGCTATAGTAAGTGCTATCATTAGCTTCTTCTTTATGACACCAATCTATCAATCTTCGACGCAAATTCTTGTGAACCAGAAGAAACAAGAAGGGGCAATGATTCAAGCTGGTGAAATTCAAACAAATATTCAATTAACGAATACATATAAGGTCATTATTAAAAGTCCAGTAGTCTTAGACCAGGTGAATGAAAAATTAAATTTAAATATGACTGCACAAACTTTAACAGAGAAGATTAATGTTGCAAACGAAAAAGACTCACAGGTCATTTCTGTAACAGCTGAGGATAAAAATCCAAAAGTAGCTCGTGATATTGCAAATGCAACAGCGGATGTATTTAAAGGTGAAGTTGCAAAAATTATGAATGTTGATAACGTAACTGTACTATCAAAAGCGGAAGTTGCGGAAAATCAATCTCCAATTAAACCACGTCCGATGTTAAACGTAGTAATCGCTTTCGTTGTGGGCTTAATGGCTTCAGTTGGTCTTGCATTCTTACTAGAATACTTAGATAACACAGTGAAAAAAGAAGAAGATGTAGAAAACTTACTTGGCTTACCAGTGTTAGGTATCGTTGCTCGTATGGATGAAGAAACAATGAACGTGAAATCACATGCTCCATCATCAAGAAAAGTGAGGGGACAGACAATTGGTTCTTAATAGTTTATTTAAAAAGAAAAAAAATCATCGTCAACGTCGTCAACTAATTGCTCATCAACAACCGAAATCACCAATTTCAGAACAATATCGTAATATTCGAACGAATATTGAATTTGCGTCTGTTGATACAAACTTACATTCGCTAATGGTAACGTCTGCTAACCCGAGTGAAGGGAAAACGACGACAACAGCGAATATGGCAGTTGTTTTTGCTCAACAAGGAAAGAAAGTATTATTAATTGATGCAGATATGCGTAAACCAGCGATGCATCAAATGTTCCAAGTAGACAATATTGTCGGATTAACGAATGTATTAACGCATAGTCAACGTTTAGAGAAGTGTATACAAACGACAAATGTAGATAATTTACACTTTTTAGCGTGCGGCCCAATCCCGCCGAATCCAGCAGAATTATTAGGTTCAAAATCAATGAAAGAACTTCTTGGACAAGCATACAGCATGTACGACTTAGTTATTTTTGATATGCCACCTATTTTGGCTGTTACCGACGCACAAATTATGGCAAATATATGTGATGCTTCTATTCTTGTCGTCCGTAGTGAATCGACAGAGAAAGAAACAGCAGTAAAAGCAAAAGGATTGTTAGAATCAGCTAAAGGTAAATTGTTAGGCGTTGTTCTGAACGATCGTGAACGTGAAGAAGGCTTATATTATTATTACGGCGCAAACTAATGAAAAGAGTGAGATATGGTTGAAACATATCTCCTTTTTTCCCTTGAATATGAGATGTCTCATATTCAAGGGAAAGAAGATTACTAAGAAAGAGGGAGGATAAAACAAATGATTGATTTACATTGTCACATTTTACCTGGCATCGATGATGGTGCACAAACAGTAACAGATAGTCTGGCCATGGCACAAAAGGCTGTCCAAGAAGGAATACATACAATCGTCGCAACACCACACCATCAAAACGGGAAATATAAAAATGAACGTACTTCAATTATTCATCAAGTAAAACAACTAAATGATGAACTACAACAAAATGAAATTCCACTGAAAATTTTACCAGGGCAAGAGGTCAGGTTATATGGTGATTTATTAGAAGACTATGAAGCTAGTAAAATCGTTACCTTAAACGAAACGAATAAATACATATTAATTGAGTTTCCATCTAATCACGTACCTCGCTATGCAGAGCAACTATTATATGAATTACGTGTTAAAGGAATGATCCCAATTATCGTTCATCCAGAACGTAATGCCGAGTTAATCGAGCGGCCAGATAAGTTATATAATCTTGTAAGTAAAGGTGCATTAACACAAGTAACGGCAGGAAGTTTACTAGGAAAGTTCGGCAAAAAGATAAAAAAATTCTCACTACAACTCGTTGAACATAATTTAACGCATATGATCGCATCAGATGCACATAACACAACGTCAAGAGGATTTCATTTAGCAGAAAGCTACGAATTAATCGGCAAAGAATTCGGAATGAATGTTTTAAGCGATTTAAAAGAAAATCCGTATTTATTAATTAGCGGGAAAGCAATTTATAAAGAAGATCCAGAACAAATTCGTCGTAAAAAATTGTTCGGTATTTTTTAATTGAAGAGCTTTGGTGATGTCTCCTAACCGTTATCAATGGGGGCACTCGGTCGTGCTGTGGGTAGAAATTTTCATTTCTTGCCTACCTTAGACGCTTGTCGTCGGGAGTATGATGTGAGGTTGGGTTAGATGCCCATAATTTATTTATGATAGAAACTCTACCTATGGAGTTATAACTATGACTCTATAGGTAGGGTTTTTGTTATTGTTACATATAAATAAAAAGATATGGGGGACTAGGATTGAAAAAAGTAAGAAAAGCGATTATCCCAGCTGCGGGACTGGGAACAAGATTTTTACCGGCAACGAAAGCAATGCCGAAAGAAATGTTACCTATCGTCGATAAACCAACAATTCAATACATAGTAGAAGAAGCGATAGAATCAGGAATTGAAGATATTATTATTGTTACTGGAAAAGGAAAACGTGCAATTGAAGATCATTTTGATCACTCTTTCGAGCTAGAACAAAGCCTACTTGAAAAAGGAAAGCATGAAGTTCTTGAAAAAGTACAAGCTTCTTCAAGAATTAATATTCATTACATAAGACAAAAAGAGCCAAAAGGTTTAGGACATGCCGTATGGTGCGCACGTAAATTTATTGGAAATGAGCCATTTGCAGTATTACTTGGTGATGATATTGTACAAGCTGAAACACCTTGTTTACGCCAATTAATGGATCAATATGAAGGGACACAATCGTCTGTTATTGGTGTACAAACAGTGCCAGAAAATGAGACGCATCGTTACGGTATTATTGATCCAGCTGAACAAAATGACCGTCGTTATCAAGTGCGTCAATTTGTAGAGAAACCAGCTCAAGGAACGGCACCATCTAATTTAGCAATTATGGGTCGTTACGTATTGACACCAGAAATCTTTATGTTTCTTGAGAATCAACAAACAGGTGCGGGTGGAGAGATTCAATTGACAGATGCGATTCAACGATTAAATGAAATTCAACGTGTATTCGCATATGATTTTGAAGGTGTTCGTTATGATGTTGGGGAGAAGTTTGGGTTTATTAAGACGACAATTGAAATGGCACTGCAACATAAAGAATTAAAAGAACAACTCATGGAATATATGGATGAACTAGTACATAAAGAAGTAATCAAATAATTGTAAGGGAGAGGGAATATGAAGACTGGTGAAAATATAGCGAGGGAGTATCGAATTACATCTGATACTCAAACTATTCAAGTAGAAAGTAATCAATCTAAAATCTATTTAGGAATTAAGTATTTATTAGATGTTATGTTTTCTTTAGTAGGATTAATTGTATTGATGCCTGTTGTATTCATATTTAGTATACTTATTGTTTTAGAATCTCCAGGGTCTCCTTTTTACCTGCAAGAAAGATTAGGATTGAATGGGAAGAGATTTAAAGTTATTAAATTACGCTCCATGCGGAATGATGCAGAAAAGAATGGGGCAAAATGGGCAGAAAAGAATGATTCACGTGTTACAAAAATAGGATTATTTATTCGTAAAACAAGAATTGATGAACTACCGCAATTATTTAATATTTTAAAAGGTGATATGTCTCTTGTAGGACCAAGACCAGAAAGACCGATATTTACGGAGAAATTTGAAAGAGATATACCTGGATTTAAGAAAAGATTAGAAGTCAAACCAGGGTTGACTGGGTGGGCACAAGTAAATGGTGGTTATGAAATTACGCCGAAAGAAAAATTAAACTTAGATGTTTATTATATCAATCATGCAAGTATAATTTTAGATTTTAAAATTATTATTAAAACAGTTAGGGTTGTAATCACTGGTGATGGCGCTAGATGATATAATAAATTCTCTAAGTGCTTAAATTTAGATTGAGTATAATAAATAAAAAGAGTAAAGATTTGAGGAATAGAATTTGTTGAAAAATGATTTTGTTAAAAATGCTATGAAGTTATTAACAGGTACTACAATTGCTCATGCTATTACATTTTTATTTTCACCAATTATTACAAGGGTGTATAGCCCAAGCGAATTTGGATTATATACTTTATTTCTGACAATAGGAACATCGTTAGGTCTTTTTGCTACAATGAGATATGAAATGGCTATTTTACTACCTAAAGATGAAAAAGAAGCTGATAGCTTAAAAAAACTATGCATATTCTCCAGTTTAATAATATCTATTATAATATTATTCGCTACCCTAATTTATAATAGTATTTCTAATGAAGGAAATACGTTATTTTTAGGTGTGTTTATATTTGTTTTATTTACGGGTTTATATCAAACGTATTATTACTTAAGCAACAGAAGTAATGATTATAAAGGAATGGGTAATTCACGTATAATACAGACGGTACTATTTTCTGTTTTATCAATAGCTTTTTATAAAATAGGTGGTCCCGGATTAGTTATTGCACATATATTGTCAGTCATAGCATCTTATATATACCTAAAGAGTCGAAGAAGTAATAGCTTTTTTGAAATCAATTTTCAGTTAAAAGGTTCCAGAAATATAATAAAAGTTGCAAAAAAATATAAAGATATGCCATTATACAATTCTATTCATGCTTTTATGGATGTAATCATGAATAATGGTTTATTATTTTTAATCAGTATTTTTTATGGAAGTGCCGTTTTAGGATTATATTCATTTGCATGGAAGGTATTGAGGGCACCACTTGCAGTTATTGGATCTGCTGTTGGACAAGTCTATTTGAATAGAGCTTCTCAATATTATAATGATAAACAAGCTATTAAACCCTTAATGAATAAAATTATATTTAGATTGTTATTAGTTGCGCTTCCTTTATTTCTTATTTTGGGACTTGAGGGAGATATAATCTTTAGTTTTGTTTTTGGGCAAAGTTGGAAAGAAGCTGGAAGCTATGTTCAAATACTATCACCGTGGTTATTTTTTAATTTTATGAGTTCACCTATTGTACAGACATTTGTTGTCTTAAATAAGCAGAGGAACGCTTTAGTTTATTCATTTATTCAAACGGTCATGACGATATCAACTGTAATAGCCATTCCTTTTTTCAGTAAAGATATATATACATTATTACCATGGTTATCACTTATTGGTTCATTAAGCTGTATTGTGTTTATAATTTGGATATATAAAATTGTTTCTGAATATGAGAAGAAAATAATAAGTGAGTAAATTTTTATAAGGATACTAAGTCGTATCCTATGCTGGAGGTAAAAGTGATTGGAAAATATTATTTCTTCTACCGAAGTAGAGAAAGTATCAAATAAAATACTATCAGTATTACTGGGTATGTTTGTTATTTGTTCTATTTTAAATAATAGTGGTATACCGGCTTTAAATAAACTAGGCTTCCTTGGTTTATTGTCTATTTTTGGTATGGGAGCGTTTTTTTTATTATCTTTACTATCAATTAATTTTAGAGTAGGACCGAGAAAAATATATATATATGTTGTGTTTATTGCTTTTACTACCTCTTCATTCTTTAGCTTGTTAGATCATCCGAGTAGTAAAGGTGTGTATATATTTAGTGAACTGTTGTTAATTAACATACTTTTTATTTCTCTAACGATTTATAATTTAGCTGAAAATATAATAAAATATATGTCAATATTAGGAATATCGTATGTGATTATTTGTTATATATTAGATGTTGCTACTAATGGAAGAATGAGCAATATATTATATACAAACCCTAACACTTTGGGGGCGACAGTATTCTATTTGTATATATTTTTTGTATTTAGAGTCAATTATTTTAAAACGAAGCGAATAGGTAATTTATATTTTCTTTGTGTATCTTTTCTTTCAATATTATTAATTTTTTATAGCCAAGCTAGATCCATTTGGATTAGTCTTGCGGTCTTTTTTGTAACTTACTATATATGGGATTTCCTTTGCAAAAGAAAAATTTTAACACACATATATATATGTGTTATTTTAGCCTTTTGTATGTTATTTAGCTTCTGGTACCCTAGGTTACCAGAATATAGCTTCGCATTAGAATGGAATAGTAAGTTATTAGAGTTAACGGGGAAATCATTATTCTCTGGGCGACAGCTTCTTTGGAAAGATCTATTGAATTCAGCAATGGAAAATCCATTATTAGGATATAGCTTTGATATGAGATTTAATGGTGGTATGTCAGCACATAATATGTATCTAGAAATTATATTACAGTCAGGAATATTAGGAGTAGGACTTTTGTTAATCTTATTTTATTGTCTTTGGTTGTACCTATGTCGTTATGGCCATTATGCTAATGCTAGAATTTCAGGAGCAGCTTTAATTGCTATAATAATACATCAATTATTTGAAGTGACGTTAATTCAAAATAATTTAGCTATTGGTATAATGCAATGGATAATTATTTCCTTAGGATTTAGTGGAGGTTTAATTCGAAAAAAATACCTCGAAGGAGTAAAGTAATGAAAAAAATATGCTATTTAGCCCCTGCATCAAATATTCATACTGTTCGATGGGTAAATGCATTAGTTGAAAATCAATTTGATGTTACTCTAGTTACTATGCATGAACCTGATATGGATAAGATAGATTCTAATGTCAAGATAGAAGTGCTACCTTTTAAAAAGGGATATGGTTATTATTTAAATGCATGGGCTTTAAAATCTGTATTAAGAAAATATAGTCCAGATTTCTTACATGTACATTATGCAAGCGGTTATGGAACTTTAGCTCGATTAGCTAAATTTGAACCGACAATACTTTCTGTTTGGGGAAGTGATGTGTATTTATTTCCTAATAAAGGGGAAGTAAATAGACGAATATTAAAGAAAAATTTGAGCCATGCAAAATATATTACTTCAACAAGTCATGATATGAAAAAAGAGACGGAAAAATACTTAGATTATAATAAAGAAATATACATCACACCATTTGGTATTGATACCCAATTATTTAGGGTGAATGATAATAAGAATAGTACTAGTAATGAAAATAATCAGCTTCGTATAGGAATTGCAAAAAAGCTAGAGAAGGTATACGGGATTGATTATTTAATACAGGCAGTAAGTGAACTAAAAAAGAAATTAAAGATCCAGGGATATAATAATATGGCCGATAATTTAAAATTAATTATTATTGGTGAAGGAAGCCAGAGAAATGAATTAAATTCATTAGTCAAGGAACTTGAGTTAGAAAATCAAGTAGAGTTTATAGGGAATATTCCAAATGTAGAAATCCCTAATTATTTGAATAAATTAGATATCTTTTGTATCCCTAGTTTATCAGAAAGCTTTGGGGTTGCAGCTTTAGAAGCTTCAGCTTGTGCGATTCCAGTTGTTGCTTCAAATGTAGGAGGATTACCAGAAGTCGTATTACATGGGGAAACAGGGTATCTAGTCGATGCAGGAAATTCAAAAGAGCTATCTGAGAGATTATTTGAACTAGCATTAAACTCAGAATTAAGAAAAAAGTTTGGAGAAAAAGGTAGGGACCTTGTAAATTCCAAGTACAGTTGGAAAGAAAGTGTAAGAATTATGCTTGAGGTTTATAATAATATAGAGAAGTAAGTGAGATGTGAAAGCATTTCGATTTATAGCGTACAGTAATGAAATTTTTAAGTTGTATTCAAGTTGACCTTTTATTTAAATATGAGAAATGTATGCTGTCTAAAAACTATCTTCAAAATAGTTTTTATTTAGATGTAGTTTTACCTAAGCTACTAATGTTTAAGCATTAGTAGCTCTTATTATGATTTTTAAAGGAGTATTGTGAAGAGATGGATATTAATTCAAATTCTAATGTATCAGACATTAAACCGTTTATTTCAATTGTTACCCCATCTTATAACGCAAGTTCGTTTATTAAAGAAACGATTCAATCAGTTCAATCTCAAACTTACAAAAATTGGGAAATGATTATTGTAGATGATGTTTCAAAAGATAATACTCGTGAATTAATAAAAGAAGAAATTAAAAAAGATAACCGTATTCGATTAATTGAATTGAAAGAAAATAGTGGAGCGGCAATAGCGAGAAACACTGGCATTAATAATGCAAAAGGAAAGTATGTAGCTTTCCTAGATAGTGATGATTTATGGCTACCAGAAAAATTAGAAAAGCAAGTGGCTTTTATGCAGAATAATGATATAGCTTTTTCATTTACAAGTTATCAAATTATGAATCAAGATGGTACTCTCACTGATAAGGTTGTGCATGTGCCAGAGAAAATTAATTATAATGGATTATTAAAAAACACAATAATTGGCTGTTTAACGGTTATGTTGGATATTGAGAAGTTAGGGAAAGTACAAATGCCTAACATTAGAACACGTCAGGATACTGCAACATGGCTGAAAATATTAAGACAAGGCCATGTTGCCTATGGTTTAGATGAAGTTTTATCTAAGTATAGAAAAGTTGAAAACTCTATTTCTAGTAAAAAATTCAAAATGGCTAAAATGAATTGGAAGTTATATAGAGAAATTGAAGGATTGAGTATTTTGAAATCTGCTTGGTGTTTTGGAAATTATGCGTTAAACGGAGTTGTAAAGCACTTTGTTAAATAAGTTTTAAAAAGTCTTTTTCTCAAAAAGGCTTTTTTTATTGTTAATAACTAAGGAGGATATAAAATGAATATTGCTATTTTTGGTACAGGTTATGTAGGACTAGTAACAGGAGTGTGTTTATCAGATATTGGGCATCGTGTAACATGCATTGATATCGATGAAAATAAAGTCGCGAAAATGAAAGCAGGTATTTCACCGATATATGAACCTGGTTTAGATGAATTGATGAGTAAAAATATTAAAGAAAAAAGACTTTTATTTACAACTGATTGCTGTTCAGGAATTGCTGAAGTTGATGTTATTTATATTGCGGTAGGTACACCACAACAACAGGATGGTTCAGCTAACCTACAATACATAGAGCAAGTTGCATTAGATATTGCCCATAATCTTACAAAGGATGCAATTGTAGTAGTAAAAAGTACAGTTCCAGTCGGAACAAATGACCATGTTAAAAATCTAATTCAACAAAATTTAAAAGCAGATGTAAAAATTAACATGGTATCCAATCCAGAGTTTTTACGAGAAGGATCAGCTATTCACGATAGTTTTTATGGAGACCGCATAGTTATTGGAACTGATGATGCAAAAACTGCAGATATTATGGAAGAGGTAAATAAACCCTTTAATGTACCAGTTTTTAAAACAGCAATCAGAAGTTCTGAAATGATTAAATACGCAGCAAATGCATTTTTAGCTACTAAGATCAGTTTTATTAATGAAATTGCTAATATTTGTGAAAAATTAGATGCTGATGTTGAACAAGTTGCTAATGGTATGGGGCTAGATAAGAGAATTGGTACACAATTTCTGAAAGCAGGAATTGGTTATGGAGGATCGTGTTTCCCAAAAGATACTCATGCTTTGATACAAATTGCTGGTAATGTAGAACATGAATTTGAATTATTAAAATCTGTTATTACAGTTAACAATAATCAACAGGCTTCTCTTGTAGAAAAAGTAAAAGGAGTACTAGGTAATATAAATGGAAAACGTATTGCCATGCTTGGATTAGCATTTAAACCAAATACAGATGACATGAGGGAAGCTGCATCTATTGTTATTGCAAATGATTTGGTGAAATTAGGTGCACATGTTATAGCATATGATCCAATTGCAACTGAAAATGCAAAAAAAATATTACCTAATGAGGTAGAGTATGTATCTTCTGTGGAAGAGGCTGTTACAAATGCAGATGTGACGCTTATTGTAACTGAATGGGATGATATAAAAATATTCCCAATTGAAAAATATATTGAGTTAATGAAAGAACCTATTATATTTGATGGACGTAATTGTCATGGTTTGGAATATATTCAGAAATTTGATGTAGACTACTATTCAGTAGGAAGACCGGCAGTAGTTCGTGAGAATGTCCTTATATAATCTATTATTTAACGTATAAAAAATTCTACGCTTATAACAACGTTATATTAATTTAAAAATAGGGGGATTATAATCATGGCAATACTTGTAACAGGTGGAGCAGGATATATTGGTAGTCATACATGCGTAGAATTACTAAAAAACGGTTACGAAATTATAGTAGTAGATAATTTTTCGAATAGCTCAGTAGAGTCTATAAATCGAGTAAAAGATATAACAGGAAAACAGTTTAAGCTTTATAAAGAAGATGTTTTAAATCGCGAAGCACTTGATACGATTTTTGAAAAAAATACAATTGAAGCTGTTATTCATTTTGCAGGCTTTAAGGCTGTAGGGGAATCAGTAGCAATTCCGTTAACGTATTATCATAACAACATTACAAGCACATTAGTGCTATGTGAAGTGATGCAGAAGCATAATGTGAAGAAGATGATCTTCAGTTCATCTGCAACAGTGTATGGTATCCCAGAAACATCACCAATTACGGAGGAGTTTCCATTAAGTGCAACAAATCCATATGGTCAAACGAAATTAATGATTGAACAAATTATGCGTGATGTAGCATTTGCGGATGCAGAATGGAGTATCGCATTACTTCGTTATTTCAACCCATTTGGTGCGCATAAAAGTGGGCGTATTGGAGAAGATCCAAATGGAATTCCAAATAACTTAATGCCATATGTAACACAAGTAGCAGTAGGTAAGTTAAAAGAATTAAGTGTATTTGGAATTGACTATCCAACAAAAGATGGCACGGGTGTCCGTGATTATATTCATGTTGTAGACTTAGCGAATGGCCATGTAAAGGCGCTTGAAAAGGTAATTGGCACTACTGGGATAGATGCATACAATCTCGGTACAGGTACTGGCTATAGTGTGTTGGAAATGGTTGAAGCATTTGAAAAGGTTTCGGGCAAGGAAGTTCCTTATAAAATTACAGAGCGTCGCCCTGGTGATGTTGCAGTATGTTTTGCAGATGCATCAAAAGCGAAGCGTGAATTAGGATGGGAAGCAAAACTCGGATTAGAAGAGATGTGTGCAGACTCTTGGAGATGGCAATCTGAAAATAAGAATGGATATCAGTAAATCATTAACTAGAAAATTTGTGTTTAGTATTCTTTTTTGAAGGATACTAAAGGAAGTTTTATCAAATTATTAATTATAATTTGTCTTGGAAATCTAATTACATGTATAATAGATTTGATATTTTGTCCTCATAATAATTTGATAGTAGTGCCTAAAGAAAGAAGGTTAAGAATATGAAAAAGAAAATCCTATTATGGATACTAGGGATTATAGGAGTAATGATTATAGGTGGTGGAGTATATGCCTATAATGTATATTCAAAGGTCTCAAAAACATTAGATGAAGTTCATAAACCGCTAAAACGTGATCAAGGAAATAAACAAGAAGAAAAAATTAATAAATCTGAGCCTGTTTCAATCCTATTACTAGGAGCCGATGAGCGTGGTGAAGATAAAGGACGTTCAGATTCTTTAATGGTCATCACATTAAATCCTAAAAATAATTCAATGAAAACAGTAAGTATCCCTCGTGATACATATACAGAAATCGTTGGAAAAGGGAAAAGTGATAAAATCAACCACGCGTATGCTTTTGGTGGCGTAGACATGTCTGTAGCGACTGTAGAAAAATTCTTAAATGTTCCTATTAATTACTATATTGAAGTGAATATGGAAGGATTTAAAGATATCGTAGATGCAGTTGGCGGTGTCGATGTTAATAATGATTTAGAGTTCTCTCTTGAAGGGAAGCACTTCCAAAAAGGTAATATTCATTTAACGGGTGACCAAGCTCTAGCATTCACACGCATGCGTAAAGAAGACCCACGAGGCGACTTCGGTCGTCAAATGCGCCAACGCCAAGTAATGCAGGCTGTTATTAAGAAAGGCGCAAGCTTCTCTTCTTTATCAAGTTATGGTGATGTACTTACAGCAATTCAAAAGAATGTGAAAACCAACTTAACGCAAGATCAAATGTTTGATATGCAAAAGAATTATAAAAATTGTCTGCAGAACAGTGAGGAAATTCAAATCCCGGGTGACGGTCACAAAGCCGCTGACGGTATTTGGTACTACTATGTTCCGGATGCAGCAAAACAAGATTTAACGAATAAGTTAAGAGCGCATCTTGAAGTAACTAAGTAATATATAATAACCCAACTCCTTTGGAAGGAGTTGGGTTTATTTTTGCGTAGGTTTATATTAGTATTATATATTGTGAGATTAATAGATGAGGTGAATCGATGAATAAGAAAGCAGTACTTGTCCTTGTTATTTTTGTATTGTTTGTCGCTTCAGTTGTGAGCGGTAAACTATATTGGAATAAGAAGATTGCGAATGCGACAGGGCAAATAAGTGAAGTAACGAAAACGAAGGCTGAAGTGAAAGATAGCGGAGCGAAGAAAGAAGAGAAAAAAGAAGAGAAAAAGCAAGATGAAAAGGCATCTTTTAATGAAGCATACGCGAAGAACTTGCCAGATGCAGTGAAAGAGAAGTTAAAGAAAGCTACTCAGGATAAAAAGGCAGTAAATCTTGTTATTGTTGGTGATGAAGCTTCTTCATCTGAAAAAGATGCTTGGGTAGCTAAGTTCACTGCTAATTTAGAGGCTTCTTACGGTAAAGGTTTATGGAATGTGACGGTAAAGGAATATAAGGGTGAAAGTACAGAGGAATTAATCACGAATAAACGTGATAAAGAGATTGCGAAAGACAATCCGGATGTAATTTTATTTGAACCACCATTTATTACTGATAACGGAAAAACTGGTAATGGAAATTCTGTAGCGAGTACACAGAAGTTTGTGCAAGCACTTTCTACTAGTGCAAAGGGTGCTACGATTATGATTCAACCATCAAATCCAGTGTATGGTGCGAAGAATTATCCAAAAGCGATTGAAGCATTAAAACAATTTGCGACGCAAAATAATTATACATATATTGATCATTGGGGAGCATGGCCTGATGCAACAACGAAAGCAATTTTACCGTACTTACAAACAGAGTTCGGTTTCCCAAGTGCTAAGGGACATGAAGTTTGGGCACAATATGTAACGGATTATTTTGTAGCTAAATAATAAATGAGAGAGGGTACTGTCGTTCAACATATGTTCGACAATACCCTCTCTTTTTTTGTATGATTTTTGCTATACTAAACTGTACTATAATAACAAGGTGAAAGGAGGAGAATGATGAAAATACTTGTAGTAGATGATGAATCGAGTATTCGTAATTTGATACGGATGCAGTTAGAGATGGAAGGGTATGAAGTATTGACGGCGGCTGATGGGAGAGAAGCTTTAGAGAGATGGAATGAGCAGCCGGATGTACTTATTTTAGATGTGATGCTTCCTGATACGGATGGGTATGAGTTATTACGTTTATTCCGGGAGAAGGATCGTGATATTCCGGTGCTTATGTTGACAGCGAAGAGTCAGATGAATGATAAGTTACTTGGTCTTCAGCTTGGAGCTGATGATTATGTGACGAAGCCTTTTAATTATGCGGAGCTTATTCTTCGGGTGAAGAATATGAGCCGGCGTGTGAAGAAGGAGGAGGCAACTGTAAGTCATGAAGTAATTCGCGCAGGTGAGTTAGTGATTTGTCCTAAGGAACGAAAGGTTCATGTGAGTGGACAGGAGATTCAGTTAACGTACCGAGAGTTTAATTTATGTCAGTTGTTTGTTTCGAATCCGCAGCGTGTATTCATGAGGGATGAGTTACTCGAGAAAGTGTGGGGTTTTGAGTATATAGGGAATACGAGAGCAGTTGATATTATGGTGCAGAGGCTTCGAAAGAAACTTGGTTCGAACGGGGAGTATATTAAGACAATTTATGGCGTTGGCTATAAGATAGATTGTTAAGTGGTGATGATATGTCTTTAAAACGAAATATGGTGTTTGGAATAGTTGGGTTGTTGATTCCAATTCTTGTTCTTTTGTATGCGGTTGTTTATATTGCACTGGAGAAGAATGTGTATCATAATGCGGCAGATTCCTTAGAAAAGTTAAGTGTGGAAGCGCAAATTTATACGATGAATTATTTAGAGAAGGAAGCAGAAGTGGAGACGCTAGGTCCTAATTCGCTTTTAATTGCTTCGTATTTAGCGAAGCGAATGGATGTCCGGGTGCAGATGATTGGGAAGAATGGAGATGTTGTTGCAGATACACAAAAGGGAGCGTTACTTCATCGGAATATTGACATTGAGAGTTCTCTGAAGGGAAAGAAATCTTATGTTTTCGAGGAGGGAGACCCAGCTCCAATTCTTTTGTTTTCAAGTCCGGTTTATTATGGAAACGATGTCATTGGTAGTATTCGTTTTATAAATGAGTTAACGGATGAGAAGGAAGTTTTAACAAATGTGAGTTGGACATTTTTAATGACGTCTCTTTGTTTAGTAGCTGCTGGTATTTTCTTTGCGATTCGTTTGGCGAAGTCTCTCCATAAACCAATTGATCAGTTAAGGCAAATGGCGCATCGGCTTGCGAATGGAGATTATGAAAGTAAGATTGAGCTGAATGAGTATGTGGAAATTGCGCAGCTTTCAGCGTCCTTTAATGCGATGGCTGATGGGATTGAGCTGCATATTAAGCAGCTCAAGGAAGAGAAAGAGAAACAGAAAGATTTCTTGGACCGCATTACGCATGAGCTGAAAACACCGCTAACAGCAATTATCGGTTATGTAGATTTAATTCCGAAGTTACAGTCGAAGGAAGATGTGCAGGAGAGTCTCCGTTATGTGTCTGTAGAAAGTGAGCGTCTATTATCACTTGTAGAGGAATTACTTAAATCTTCGAAGTACGGGACGAGTACGTTTGAAGTGTCACCTACAGTCGTGAATATAAAAGAATTGGTAGAAGAAGCGGTTTCGATTGTGAAACTCAGGTTGCAGCAGTTTGAAATTGAAGTGATGAATGAGTTAACGGAAGTACATGTTGTTGCGGATTTTGATAAGACGAAGCAAATTTTCTTGAATGTGCTTGATAATGCGATTAAATATAGTGATGCTACGCGAGTTCGTATGAATGTAATTATAAATGAGAAGGAAGCAAAGGTTTTTGTTCATGATGACGGTATTGGTATGGATGAATGTGTGCTTGCAGAATGGAATGAGTCTCCGGAAGGTAAGGTGCTTCCTTCAAGTTACGGGAATGGCTATGGCTTATACATTTGTCAGGAGATTATGAAGAAGCAAGGCGGAAGTATGCGAATTGAGAGTAGTGAAGAAATGGGAACTACAATATGTATTACATTTTTACTTCCAAGACGGATGGAAGACATAAAAAACTTGAAAGCGGTTAAATGATACATTTATGAAACAATTATGCGGTATTTTCGAAACAACGTTTTTTTATCTTGGAGGTAGGCAGAAATGAAAAGGCTATCATTTCAAATTCTTATGTTTGTCTTTTGTATGATCGTTTCTCTTATTTTGTTTTATGTTATTGAGAAGCAAATATACAACCGAATTACAATTGTGGATGACAAACAAGCCGTTTTACAAAGAGTGAATGAATCCCTTCCTACTGAAGTGAAAGTAAGGCATGAGAAGTGGGGAGAAATTGTTGTAACGGATGAAGTTCGGTTGCATACGATTGTTTCATTCTTTGACCGAATTCGAATAGAGCCGAGAGAAGCTAAGAATCAAGAACAAGTATTTACTGGAGAAGTAACGTACTTGAATGGACATAAGCGTACTTTTGCAGTAGGTGACTTGTTCCAGTATGAGGCTAATGTATACGGAAAGAATGGTACGGATCCGATGATCTCAGCATTTCAAACGTATTTGTTAAGTCTGTATTATACACCAGAGCGCATTAGTAATTTCTTTGCGGAGGCAAAGGAAGTTGTAGTGAGGCAAGGGGATGTAATACGTACTATAGATCTTACGCACATATTTGATTCTATTCGATACGCAAAGCAAATTACAGATTACGGAGAAATTCAGAAATTATTACAATCACAGAATGAACCGATTGCTTATATTACCGCTTATAAAACAGGTAAGCGTATAAAGAATGAGCGTGAAGATATTCTTACGATTTCTGTGTATCCATCGTACTTTGTTGTGCAATATCTCGGTGATAATAACGGGAATGTCATGTATATGAAGGGCTCTCTAGCAGAATTCCTTGTAAAGGAGAGTGTGTCATGAGAAAGATAGCCTTTTTCTTCTTTTTGCTAATAATCGGAGGAGCGATGTCTAGTTGCTCTCGAGATACAACCTCTATTAAATATAATAAAAGTGGTCTCCCTATTTTGAATGATCGTCATCTTGTTGCATATGTAGCAGCTCGCGAGGAAGTTGGTGAGGCTTTGCTTTCATCATTTTGTAAACAGCGAGGATGTACGTATGAATTTATTCGTCTTTCGACAGAAGAACTTCTTCGGAGAGTGGAAGAGGAAGCTGGAAATCCGAAGGCGGATATTATTATTGGTGGTACAGTAGATGCGCATCAAATGATGAAGCAAAAGAACCTTTCTATTCCTGTTACGAGCCAGCATGCAAATCGTATTTCAAAGACTGTTAAAGATAAAGATGGTTATTGGTACGGTTATGAAGTGGAGAAGCTGGCAATCGCAATTAATAAAGAGCGGTGGAATGAAGAAATAGCACCGCTTGGTCTACCATATCCATCCAAGTGGCAAGATTTATTAGATCCGTTATATACGGGTAAGATTGCAATGCCTGATCCAAATGTTTCCGGCACAGCATATACGCTGTTTCAATCACTCATTGATACTTTAGGTGAAGAAGAGGCAAAAGCGTATGTAAAAAATCTTGCGGGGCAAGTTGGTGAAGTAACGGTGAATGGTTATATGCCAGTGGAACTTGTGGCGAGCGGTGAATATATGATAGGCATCAATTTTGCGGGAGATCAGAGAATGCTTCAAAAACAAGGCTTTCCTATTTTAAGTAACGAACCTGAGCAAACAGGGTTGTCTGTTAATGCGATTTCGAAACTAAAGCGTGCACCGAGTGGTTTTATTGCGGACTTATTTATTGATTATTGTTTATCAGAAGAAGCGGGGCACATTTTAGAAAAAGTTTCGTTTGGCGTACCAACGATGTTCGCGAAGAATGAGAAAGAAATAGAAGGACAGCCAGTTAGAAGGACGAACAAAAATATATCAAATAGTGGAATAATCGAGATATGGAATAGACAGCGTCTCTCTCAAAAGTGAGAAAAGGAGACGAGAGTATATGTTTAAATGGCTTAAGCCAGCACCTGCAATTGAGAGATTACCAGCGGATATGATCGCTAAAGTATATACATTACTGCGTATTCGTGTACTAATTGGAATTTCAGTTGGGTATGCTGCTTATTATTTAGTGCGCAGTAACTTTACGTTATCAAGTACGTATTTAGTACAAGAATATGGTTTTAGTACAGCTGAAATTGGATTACTAGGTTCAGTAATGGCAATTGTTTATGGATTTAGTAAGTTCTTTATGGGGAATTTATCAGATAAAGCTTTCGCCCAGCGCTTTATCGCAGTCGGTTTATTCTTATCAGGGCTTGTGAATATTTGTTTCGGTTTTGCATCTTCATTTGGGATGATTGTTACATTACTTGTTCTAAATGGTATTGTACAAGGTATGGGAGCACCACCTTGTAGTATCGTTATGACGAAATGGTTCTCGAAGAAAGAACGTGGTACGAAAACAGGTATTTGGAATATTTCACATAACGTTGGTGGAATGCTAGTGCCGCCCCTTGTCGGGATTGGTGTAGGTATTTTCGGTGAAAATAATTGGCAGGGCGGAGTATTTATTTTCCCAGCGATTATCGCAATGGTAATTGCAGTTCTTGTTTGGATTAATGCGAAGGATACACCAGAATCGGAAGGTCTTCCTCCAATTGATGAGTATCGTAATGACTATGAAAATCTTGAAAAAGCAGATAATGCTAATAAGATGTCACCAAAAGAAATTTTAATGAAATATGTAGTGACAAATAAGTTCGTTTGGTATTTATGTATTGCGAATGCATTTGTTTACTTAATTCGTTTCGGTGTTATTAACTGGGTTCCGCTTTATTTAACAACAGTTAAAGGTTTTTCAAAAACAGAAGCGCATGCTGCATACGCGATTTTTGAAGGGATGGCAATTCCAAGTTCATTAATCGTTGGCCTTTTAAGTGATAAGTTATTTAAAGGAAAACGTATGCCATTATGTATTATGAGTATGGCCGGAGTTGTTGTTGGTACGGTTGTATATTGGCAAGCATCTAGCGTACTTGTTGTAAGTATTGCAGTTTCTATTATCGGTTGTTTAATTTACGTACCACAGTTCTTAATCGGTTTAAGTGCGATGGAATTAGTACCGAAATTTGCAGTAGGTACAACAGTTGGTATGTGTGGTCTGTTCGGTTATGTAGGCGGAAGTCTTGTAGCAAACGCAGCAATTGGTGTTATTGTTGATCGTTCTGGCTGGGATGGCTGCTTCATCTTACTATTAGCAGGCGGTATTTTATCAACAGTATTCTTATTTATCGTTCAACGTGGACATGAGAGAAAAGGTCCTAAAGTGGCGTAATAGTTTATTCAGAAAAGCGATCCAATCATTATTTTGGATCGCTTTTTTTATATAAGGTAACCTTTCCTTAAAACTATCTTAAAAGATAGAATGTCATATTTCTAATCATTGGTATTTTTGTTACAATATAAATGATTGTGTAAAACTTTGTAAAATGAGTGTAACAATGTAAGTGGAACTCTTGTTTTCAGAAAGTTTTATATAGTTAAATATCTATTAAACTATAAGATATAAAAGGAGAGAGACTATGTTACCAAATACGGTTCGTACTCCAAACAAGAAGAAGAAATGGATTATCATCGGAGTTATTGCACTAATTGTTATTGTTGCAGCAGTTAATATTTTTGTTATGCAAGGTAAGAAGAAAGGTACGGCGAAGACAGATGCTGTAAGTTTTGAGAAAGTGACAGAGCGTAAGCTTAATAATACGAAATTAATTTCTGGTCAAGTGAAGCCAGGAAATATTGAAAGCTTCTATGCGGATCCGACTAAAGGAAAAGTGAAAGATATTGCAGTGAAAGAAGGACAAGAAGTAGAAAAAGGAACGAAATTATTCTCTTATGATAATGAAGAAATTAATCTTCAAATGAAGCAAGCTGATCTTGATCAGAAGATGGCTGATATGCGTTATGATCAAGGGAAAAAGAAGATTGATTCATTGAAGAAAGAGATTAAGAAGGTAAAAGATAGTGGGGCTGGTAAAGAAGTAACAGACCCAATGGAAGAGCAAGTAAGCGAGTTAGAAATGGCACAAAAGACAACTGACCTGGAGAAAGAAAAAGGGAAGTTGCAAAAAGAAGAGTTAAATAAAAAACAGAAAGAACTTACGATTTATAGTAATTTCACTGGTGTTGTACAAAAGTTAGACAAAGATGCAGCACAAAGTTCATCTCAAGCGTTAGGTGGTCAAGGGAAAGCATTCTTGCAAGTTGCTTCTAAAGATCCGTTCCAAGTTCAAGGGACTTTAACAGAGCTTCAAAAGTCACAAATTCAAAAAGATCAAACGTTCACTGTAACTGCGAAAGCAAATAATAAGAAGAAGTGGACAGGTAAGATTACGGAAGTAAGTGAATTCCCAACGAGTGCAGAGATGGCTCAAGCTGCTGGTGAGGGAACTCAAAATATGTCTCAGTATACATATAAAGCAAGTCTTGATAGCCAAGATGGTTTATCTCCAGGTTATCACGTTTCGCTGCAAGTAAGCTTAGAGAACAAAACGATGATTGCTGTTCCAACTAAGAGCATTGTAGAAAAAGGCGAAGATGCATTTGTTTATATCGAAGAGAAAGGAAAGCTTCGTAAACAAAATGTGAAAAAAGGTGCTACTGATGGAGACTGGACAGAGATTGTAGAAGGCACAACAGTGGGGCAAAAGGTGGTTAAAAATCCTTCCGACAACGTGTATGACGGAATGGAAGTGAAAGAGAAATGATTACGTTAAATAATATTTCTAAAACGTATTATCAAGGTAAATTGGCAGTGCCGATTTTACATGGTATTAGTTTAACAATTCAAAGCGGTGAGTTCGTTTCTATTATGGGACCGTCTGGTTCTGGTAAATCAACGCTTATGAATATTATCGGTTGTTTGGATCGTCCAACAGAAGGTGAATATATGTTGAATGATGTGAATATCTTAACAGCAGACGAGTCAAAGCTTGCTTTAATTCGTAATGAATATATCGGCTTTGTGTTCCAGCATTTTAATTTACTACCGCGTCTTTCCGCAGTGGAAAACGTTGAACTTCCGCTCATCTACGGTGGGGTGAAGAAAGCAGAGCGTCGTCAAAGAGCTCTTGAAGCGCTTGGGAAAGTTGGATTAGCAGATAGAGTACACCATTTACCTAGTGAGTTATCGGGTGGACAGAAGCAGCGTGTCGCGATTGCAAGGTCGATTGCGAATAACCCAACGTTTATTATGGCCGATGAGCCGACAGGTGCGCTCGATACGAAGTCTGGTGCACAAGTTATGGATATTTTCACGAAGCTCAATGCAGAAGGTACGACGATTGTTATGGTTACACATGAAGAGGAAGTAGCAGCGTATTCATCTCGTCGTATTGTACTGCGAGATGGGAAAATTACAGAAGATAGAAGGTGTGCAGTATGAGCTTACTAGATAGCATGAAAATTGCCTTATCTTCTATTCTAGCTCATAAACTGCGTTCTGCTCTTACGATGCTCGGTATTATTATCGGTGTTGGTTCTATTATTACTGTCGTTGCGATTGGGCAAGGCGGGGAAGCGATGCTGAAGTCGAAATTCGCAGGTTCTGGTGGTAATAACCTTATGCCAATTCAATTTAAACCAGATATTAATGATGAGTTTGCTATGGGTGGATATCAAATACCGAAGTTAACTGAAGAGGATATTTTGGAAGTAAAACAAGTGAAAGATGTTTCACACGTTATTACGACAAACCAGAATTCAGAGGTACTTGATGTAAATGATAAAAAAGCAAATCTGAATGTTATTGGTCTTGATAATGAATATTTTGCAGTTAATAAAGTAAAGGTCGTAAAGGGACGTACTTTAAATGAATCAGATATTTCTCATGCAAATAACGTTGTGATGATTAGTACAAAAACAGAAGAGACGTTATTTAAGGACGTAAACCCAGTTGGACAAATTATTGAGATGAAGGGGCAGCCAATGCAAATTATTGGTGTGTATAAATCTGATAATGAGTTTATGGGCTTTGAAATGGAGGAAGCGTTAATCCCCCTTACGTTATGGCCTGTTTTATACGGAACAGATGATATTCAAAATATCGCAATTCAAGCTAAAAATGTAGACGATTTAGAAGTAGCTGGGAAAAAAGCTATCGATGTATTAAATAGTCGTAAGCCAAGTGAAATTCCAGGTAAATATGAACTGGTGAATTTAAAAGAATTCCAAGAAAATGTTTCTAAAGTAACTGGTATTATGACGATGATCATCGGCGGTATCGCTGGTATTTCACTAGTCGTTGGTGGTATTGGCGTTATGAACATTATGCTCGTATCGGTAACAGAGCGTACGCGCGAAATTGGGGTACGCAAAGCGCTTGGGGCAACGCGTAGTAAAATTTTATTACAATTTTTAATTGAAGCGGTTATGTTAACGCTTCTAGGTGGTTTAATCGGAATTGGTCTTGGGTATGGCGGGGCATATATCGTTTCCACATTTGCGAAGTGGCCACCACTCGTTTCATGGGAAGTTGTCGTTGGAGGCGTATTGTTCTCGATGACACTAGGTATTATTTTCGGATTAATTCCAGCAAATAAAGCTGCGAAATTAGATCCAATTGAAGCACTGCGTTATGAGTAGATTATTAGTGTAGTAGAGAGCTTCTCTACTACACATTACCGTTCTAGTGGGCGGTTCGTAGCCTCTTGCATGAGGATGTGAACCGCCCGTTAGAACGGGTTATATAAATAGAAGGAGGCGTTATAATGGAAGCGAATTTGAATACGCAAAAAGTTGGTGGAGAGAAGCCGTCATTATTTGGAATGATTACATCTCCAGGTCTGCAGTTTGAGAGAATGAAAACGAGTAATGCTGTATGGGGTGCGTTTTGGATACTTGTTTTATTAGGAGCAGTTATTGGTGGACTTGCTGCTTATGTAGGCTCCTTAACCCCAGAAGCCATTAAGCTTAATAAGGAGTTAGGTTTTGACGTTCCACCTGCAGTGACGTTTGGTATGGGATTTGGAATTGGTGCTTTAGGTATGGGGATAAGTTTCTTCATTAGTGCAGCGGTGTATAAAGTATTAATGATGTTTATGAGCAATGATACTTCTTATAAGAAATTATTAACAATTAGCGTATATTCAAGCATTATTTCATTACTTGGCGTATTGTTGAATACGGTTTTAGCGTTTGTTTTAGGTGGATCAGGACAAGAAATGTATACTGGATTAGGTCCTATCTTTGCTTCAAGTAGCGGGGTTGTAAAAGGTATTGCAAGCAAATTTGAAGTATTTACAATTTGGGGATTTGTTATAACGTGGTTAGGTCTTCAAATTACGGCAAGTTTAAGTAAAAAGCAGGCAACAACTATTACTATCGTCTTCTTTGTCTTAACTCTTGGACTGGGTGCGTTACAAGGTATGTTCCAATAATAAAATAAAAAAGGTGACTCTTCCTAGAGTCACCTTTTTTATTTTTACTCCTATTTCAAATACCCCAAGCAGAATTTCAAATACTGCCTAGTGTAATTTCAAATTCCGGCAGTATTATTTGAAATTACCCACAATGAAATTTCCTTTCTCATTTTATATTGTAGAGGTACCGCGGAATACTAAAGAGGTATACCTTTTAGAAACGGGCACTGTGTGAAGCCAGCGACTTTTGCAGATACGGTTGTTTTGTATGAAGGTATGATTGTAAATCAAATAAAGAGGTTAAATATTTACCAAGATTATGAAGAGTATTATCAATGTGGTTTAATTGGTCTTTGGCATGCTTATGAAAGGTATGAGGAGGAGAAAGGTAGTTTTCCTGCTTATGCGGTTGTAACGGTACGTGGTTATATATTGGAAAGGTTGAAGAAAGAATGCGTAGTGCAAGAGAGGTATGTATGCACGGATGAGTATGAGGAACGATTTGAGTGTGAAGATACGGGAACGAGAGCGAAGGACTTTATGAGTGTGTTAGATGAGAGGGAGAGGCACATCATTTCAGAGCGGTTTTTCACAGGGAAAAATATGGGGGAGATAGCGTCTGAAATGGGGATGACGTACTATCAAGTGAGATGGGTATATCGACAAGCACTTGAGAAAATGAGAGATAGTGTAAGGGGATAAGAATAATAAGTAGAATGGAAGGCAAAGGAAATATTGCGTTCCATTCTATTTACATTAAGGCAGTAAATGTGGCAAGGGGTTTTTTAAGTGTAGTGAATCTTTTATGTTCATTCGGGATAATATATGTCCAGCTTTCAAAAATTGTTGCTGTAACTTATGAGAACCTATTTGTATTGTTATGGTAGTTCCGTTAAAAAAATGAATGTTTGCTTTGTTAGTTTTTTTGGCAAACTCTATCTCCTCTATATGGTTATAGAACAACCAAATGCAGTTTGGAGAAGAAGGAGATTCTGTAGGGAAAACACAAATATATTCTCTATGATTAATCGGAATTGGAACATTTTGTTTGAGCTTAAAGTTTATTTGGACTGCATGACGTCTACCTTGATAAGTAGAATGAACATGTGTTAGACAAGATTTCTTTATGAGTTGGATAGCTGTTTGGCAAGAGTGCAGGGGGGTTCCGCTACTGTCGATCATTTTTGTCCGGTAATAAGGGTGTTTGCAAGGTTCAAGCATCATTGTAGAACTAGAAATAAAAATATCATTTTCATTATTCATGATTCTAAAATCCTCCCTTATAAAAATTGTTATTCTGAATATAATTATATACGAATTATGTAAAATTATTATTAATCTTTTGTTTCGTATTGTAAATTTTTACGGTTCGTTTACAATCAATAGATGATAGTCTTTCTAATTTGCATCGCTTGTACATATATATGAAAATAGAAAAGAGTAGGCGGTGATATAGCATGAAGAAAAAGTATATTATTATGGCTCTAGCTGTTGTTCTCTTAGTTTATTTAGCAAACAGTAATCCGGGTAAGGGAGAATATACGGATTGGGCAGCAAAACAATTTATGAAGCGTAATGATGTGAGTAAGAAGTTAGAAGAGGTTGAGAAAGAAAACAAAGAGGGTATACTTGGCGACTTAGCATCGGCGGGAAAAAAATTGGCAAATAAGTATGTTGAACCACAAGTTGGATTATTAATTGAGCATTATACAAAGCGAAATGATTATATTTTCTTCTCAACATATACGACAGAGTTTGATTTAGGCGGAGAGAATTATAAGTATGTTTGTGTTGGTTTTTCAAACATCTTTATTCCAATCGAAATGCCGAAGAAAAAAGACGAATCTGCAAAATAATGCAGATTCGTCTTTTTGATTTACGGAGTGATCTGAACTTCAGATACGTTTTTTTCTATGAGGCGAGCCCCTTTTTTACGAGTATTTTCACCAATTGATGAAAATACAGATGAAGAAAGAATGGTATCCATTACTTGATTTACGACTAGTTCATTTACTGGTGTAATGGGATTATCGATAGAAAAAACAACTGTTTTTCCATCTTCTTTCACGAAAATCATTTCGAGTACTTGCATGCTTTATTCCCTCCTTTTTAATTATAGATTAGAAAGATCTGACGTGCTTACAAGTTGTACAGCGTGAAGTGATGATTGTTGTAGTGAAGCAAGAGCACGTGCTACTTCATGTACTTTTCCTAAATCTGCGTTTGTTTTCACACGTTTGAATTGCTTGTTCTTAAAAACTGTTTTACCGTTTTTGTCTAATCCCCCGTTTAATACAAGGCGTAAAGTTAAATCCATTACGATTGTTTCAACTGCCATGTTTATCACCCCCTTTCACTTTATAAATAGGTGGTAAATGTCATGTTTTGGCGTGAAATTTTTTCTTTTTTTTGGTACTCTTAAAAGAATAAGAGAGGAGTTTCGGGAGAATGAATCGTAAATGGTTATTTTGGATTCCTGTATTACTATGGATGGGGATTATTTTCTATTCTTCAGCACAGCCATATAAAAAACAGGATATGCGCTCGGATATTGAGCAATATATAAATGTTGAATTTGTGAAAGAGCATTTTTCATGGGTATCTATCGATTATGGCGGAGGTACGCCTGTTAGTATTGCAAATAAAGGTGTAGGTGGATTTGTTGAGTTTTTCCTTCGTAAAGGTGCTCATTTTATGGTATTCTTTATGCTCGGTTCATTGACGTATTATGCTTTTCATCGATCGGGTTATTCGAGAAAAAGGTGTTTTGCATACGCCCTCCTTTTCGTTGCGGGGTATGCAACATTTGATGAAATTCATCAATGGTTTACGGGAGACCGTACACCGATGTGGCAAGATTCATTGCTTGATACGTGCGGCGGGTTAACAGGAATTATAATAAGCAATTGGTTTTGGCATAGAAAAAGGAGCTAATCTCAGTTAGAGATTTGCTCCTTTTTCATTTATCCACTTTATACGCCAAGTAATTCTTTTAGTTCGTCTGTTGATAGTTCGGTCATCCAACTATCGCTTGTAATGACGGCGTTGTTTAATGATTGTTTTCGTTCTAACATTTCATCAATTTTCTCTTCAAGTGTTCCTGTTGTAATAAGTTTATGAACGTGAACGAAGCGTTTTTGACCGATGCGATAAGCACGGTCTGTTGCTTGGTTTTCTACAGCTGGATTCCACCAACGGTCATAGTGAATGACATGGTTGGCAGCAGTTAAGTTTAATCCTGTTCCGCCGGCCTTTAACGATAAGATGAAGATGTCATACGTTCCGTTTTGGAACTGCTCAATCATCTTGTCACGCTCTTTCTTTGGTACGCTCCCGTTTAAGAAGAGGACGCGCTGACCAAATGTTTCTTCTAACATACTTTTTAGCATGTTCCCCATGCCAATGTACTGAGTGAAGATTAAGCAACTTTCATTTTGGTCTTTTATATTTTCGATGAGCTCCATTACCGTTTTTGTTTTCATAGAGCGTTCGACGATATTTTGTGGTTCTTCTTCTTTCAAATAAAGGGCTGGATGGTTACAAATTTGTTTTAGCTTGTTCAGCATAAGTAATATAAATCCGCGTCTTTCAATTCCGCTTAATCCTTCTACATTTTGCAATGTATCTTGAACAAGTTGTTCGTATAAGGAAGCCTGTTCACCAGTTAGTGGACAATAAGCTTTCTGCTCTTGTTTATCTGGTAAGTTTAATGCGACTGTTTGATCTTTCTTCGTACGACGCAGTAAAAACGGCGAGATAAACCGCTGTACTTGCTGGATTTTTCCTTCATCGCGGTCCTTTTCAATCGGTGTGACGAAGCGGCGCTGGAATTGTCCTAAACTTCCGAGATACCCATGATTGATAAAGTCGAAAATAGACCAAAGTTCAGCAAGTCGGTTTTCCATCGGTGTACCGGTCAAAGCAATTTTATGATTTGCTTGTAAGTTTCTTACTGCTTTCGACTGTTTCGTATGTGGGTTTTTTATATTTTGTGCTTCGTCTAAAATAACAGCGTCCCAGCATAACGTACTAAGTTCTTCTTCATCAAGCTGAGCTAATGCATAAGAAGTTAATATAACATCTGCTGATTGAAGAAAATCTTTAAATGACTCATCCTTAGCTCGGTTACTACCATAATGTAACTGAACACGTAAACTTGGTGCGAAACGCTCAAATTCTTTTTGCCAATTTCCAAGGACTGATGTCGGTGCCACAATTAATGCAGGACCTGTTTGGAGATTGTTTTCTTTAGCGTATAGTAAGTAAGTTATCGTTTGAATACTTTTTCCGAGTCCCATATCATCGGCTAATAATGCTCCAAATCCAAGCTTTCGTAAGTATAGCAACCATTCAATCCCGTGTTGTTGATACGGGCGGAGTGTTGCTTGTAGCGAAGATGGTGTATCTACTTTTGGAATATCTCCAATGTGCAGAAGCTTTTGGAAAAGTTCTTCATAATATCCGTCTAGTTCGATTTCAATATCGCTAAACGGACTATCGTCTTCTACAATTTCTGTTTCCGCCGTGCTAGATAAATGTTGCTGCAACACGTCTTTCATTTCTAGTCCATATTTATCGGCACGGTGCATTAGTTTTCTTACTTCTTCAATAAAGGCAGGATCAAGTCTCATCCATTGACCATTTAAATTGAAAAGACGTTTGTTCTGCTCAACGAGTTCGAAAAATTCGCTTTCTGATAAATCAATTCCGTCCGTTGAAATGCGCCAGTCGAAATTAACGAGCGTATTCATACCAAAGAAAGACTGTGTTTGTGCTGTACTTTGCTTCAGCTGTACACGTAACCTTGGTTTTGTTGCTTTTAAATTTTGCCACCATGATGGTAGTAAAATTGTAATACCTGCTGCGAGTAATTCATTACTTGCTTCGGTTAAGAAGTTCCAAGCTTCAGTTTCAAAGAGTTCTTCTCGGAACTTGTCGTCCTCTTTTAGCCACGGTACGAGCTTACTGAATCCTTCTTGTGTTTCAAGAATCCGTTCTTCGTAATCGTGCCATCGTTTTGGCAAGGAATCGATACTTTCATATACATATATGCGATGCGCACCACGTTTTGGTGTAACGATTGTTTCAAGCTTCCACATTTCAAGTTCTTCTTGCGGTTCTTGTAGTCTTAAGCCGACTGTAAATGGAAGGTCATCTTCAATGTAGCCAATTTTTCGAAGCCAATCTTCTTCATGTAGTGCTGCTTCCAATTGCCTTTTTGTAAAGTCGTAATGTTCATATAGTCTCTTTGCATCTTCCCATCCGTCATTTGAGCGAGCATCTTGCAAAATACTTTCGTTCACAGCGGCAGAGAAAAGCGATGCTAACATGCCATCTTCAATTGAGGTATTCTGAACTTTCCAAGATGGCTGCTGAGACCAATGCTTCATGTCAGGTGCGAAGCTGCCACTGACGAAAGCGTCCCATAATTCACTTGCGTCCTTTGTAAGTGCCGTAATAGGACCGTTCATTTGCATATTTGCAAATGAATTCATCGGTTTATTTGCGATGTATTCAAATGCCTGTGCATTCGTTAACATAACGCCTTGTTTTCCCTCATACGTTGCTTCTTTTAAAAACGTTCCGTAGAAGGAAGTAGAGTGCCATGCGAATGCATTTTTTTTCCAAGTTGCTACGGATAAGAGCGTACCGCTATCATCTTCTCCCCAAAGGAACCAACCTTGACTAACGTGCTGGAGCCTAATTGTTACTTCAGTTTGTATGATCATCGATTAATTTTCCTCTCCGTAATTCCTCTTGTAGTGCACGCAGACGTGAATGTAAGTTAGCGATATGAATAATGAAAGCATCCCATTCATCAGTTCGTTTCAGTCGTTTATAAAGCATACGTAATTTCTTTAAGTAACGAACGGCACGTTTATATGATTTGCGATTTCGCTCTTCAATTGCTTCCATTGCGGCATGGTGATAAAGAGGAAGTGCTGCTTCGGGCGCCTCTTTTTCAATATCTTTCAATGGTTCTTTCAAAAGTTCGATTACTTCGAATCCATATAAGAGCTGAAGCTCCGTCCATGCATGGTATTGTTTCTTCGCAAGTACATATTGTTCATAATTTGTGAAACTATACGGTAATAGTTCTTGTAAAATCATTTCTAATCCCGCTTGTTCATTCGTATGCGTTGCATATGTCTCATACATCATCACAAATAATCGAACGATATCTTGTATGAAGACGGTATTCTCTTGTTCCGTTATCGTTTCTTTTACTTGTTTATAAGTAAAGGAAAGCCAATCTTTAGCACGGTCCCACTGCATCGCACTTAATAACTCTTCTAACCAATAGAAGTAAAGGCTCACAACAGAAGCAGGCTGTTTTTTGAGTAATTCCATTGCCGATAAGTCTTCATTATTTAAAAAGAGCAGATGAGAAGATGCTAATGCTTTGGAAAGTGGATTGATTTTAGTATCGATTCGTTTTTCTTCTTCTTGTAGCTGCTCTTCTGTTCTTAACAGTTCACCCCATACGTGACGATAAATGAAGAATCGCTCTTGTGTATAGGCATCGGTAGAGAAGAATACTTCATGTATGAGCCGCGCTGTTTCTTGTAAAATCGGTTTGGATTCTTCTGGAATCTCTTCTGTTTTTAGGTCCCTAACGGTAGATTCAACTTTATCAACGAATAGGCGAACGACGTTAACTGGTTGGTGATAAGAATATAGTTTGTTTGCTTCAAATTCTTGAATTTCTTCTAATAATTTTTGAAAGCAATAAAGTGCCGCGTGCAACTTAAATAATTCATGAATAGCAACGATGCGTGGAGCTTTCCGTTCTAATTTTGTATAGAAGTCTGTAAAAAGACTCATAAGAAAATACATTTGTTTATAAGTGAGCCGCGCTTGTTCTTTTTTAAATGATTCATATTCATTTTCAAAGTATGTTTGCCAACTTTTATAATCCAGTTCTTCAAAAGCTGATGATTGCAATACTTGTCGTGCAGTTCGAATAGGAGGAAGAGAAGGTTTTGTATTATTTTTGAATAAAGTTAATACATCTCCTACCTGCCCAAAACTAGAAGCTGCAGATAGTAACACAGCAAGCATATGCTGACATTGCGTTGGCGCGAAGCAATCGCAATAGCTTTCAGTGACATTACGAATCGGGATGTGAACGCTATATACACTGCCTTCAGCATTTACAGTTCCGGATAGCGTATAGCCATCAAAGTCAACGTTATAGACAACACCACTACGATATAGGTGCCGAGCTGTAGCGACATGCTCCTGATCAGCAACTTGCTGTGGATCAAGCCCTTGAACGAACTCATTCGCAATCATCATAATTTCATCTTTCGTAATTGAGTCTTGCAGCATAATATTCCTCCGTACACAGATTTCTTTCCTTTACCATTATAAACAAAAAATGCTCAAAACAGAAAAAATGAAATTATAATTACACAATTAGAAAATCATGGTAATATATATAATGTTAATTTTGTATATTACTATATATTTATAGGGGGAGAAAACATTTGTCAGATTTACAGACGAAATTAGGTAGTGGAATGAATAAGTTACAAGAGGGAATAGAACAAGGAAAGCAGAAGTTGCAAATTGCACAAGAAATTGCTCAGTTGAAAAAAGGAATGCAAGTGCAAATGCAGAAAAAAACAGAAGTTTTATTAGAGCTCGGACAACAGGTATATGTTCAACTAAGAGGAAACGGAGTAAATGAAGCGAGTTTAAAAGAAGTGATTGCTCCAATTCAAGAGCTTGATGTTGCTATTTATCAAGCAAGAAAACGAATAGTTGAATTGCAAAAACAACAAGGCGAGAAAGCTACTTGTGAATGTGGTGGGTCTTTATCAATAAATGATAAGTTCTGTGGTTCATGTGGAAATCCTAACCCGATGTTAGCGGTAGAAAGTAATAGTGAGAAGGAAAATTGTATTACATGTAATGAGTATATTGATAAAAACTCTACTTACTGCCCGGTTTGTGGAATTAAGCAAAGTGGGGAGTGAATAAGATGTATTGTCGCACGTGCGGAAAACAACATGGTGAAGAAGTGAATTATTGTCCTAATGAAGGAAGTATGGAGATTGCAGGGGCAGTAGATACGGTAACGTTAGAGCAAGATACTGCTAAGTATTGCAGAGGTTGCGGTAATGAAAATGCTCAGCAAAATGTATATTGTCAAAAATGTGGGCATTCTTTATTTGTTGTTAAGCAAAAAGAACAAATCGTAAAATTACCTACGATGGATAGTGCTCCTAAAGTTGCATTTACAGCAGATAAAGCAACTTTCAAAACAGGTTTAATTGGTGGGGCTATTGCAAGTGTTCTCATGTTAGTTGCTGGCTGGATTGGAAGTTTATTATTTGCTTCTATATTAAGTGAGATGTTTAGCAATCTTACGAAAGAACTGGAAATGCTACCAAGCTTCTATGCAAGCGCAACTTCTACGCTATTAAATTATCATTTGCTTGGTTTTACAGCCGGTGATGATAGTGGATTGATGTTATCTTTATCTTGGCATACTCCATTTGTTTTATTATTAATTGTTCCATTCATTATTTTAGCTGGTACGGGAATATGGTTAGGAAAACAACGTGTTGCGAAGACGATTAAGGATCAAATTTTTGTAGCAGCAACAGTCGGTATTATATATGGAATCTTTTTACTTATTATAAGCTTTGTAGCATCACAATCTTTTGTAATTCCATTCTCAGATGCAGGTAAGATAACAGTTGGTTATTCAGCTGTAAAGAGCTTCCTAAGTGGTTTTGTATGTGGAACGTTATTCACTTTAGTAGGATTTATTGTTCATACAAGCAAAAACAATATGGCAGCAGCATTTCAAGAGTTAATGCCATATGGGGCATCTATTTATTATGGGATTTCAGCTATGTTAAAAGGACTTTTAGTGACAGCGGTAGTAACGTGTATTTTAGCTATGGCGTTAGTAAGTAACGAAGAACGTATTGAACCGTTAAAAGAAATGAAAGCTTCAAAAACGCAAGGTGTATTATTAGCACTAGAATTAACACCTCAATTATGGAGTATGGCTCATTTTTCTCCGTTAGAAGTATCAAGTCCAGCATTTGATCGTGAATTTAAAGGAATTAGTAAGAAATCATCTGATAACAAAATGGCCTTTTCATTCGTATCAGGCATTTCTGTAAATGGGATTGGGATGAAAGATATAGTGATTGCACAAAGAGGAACACAGGAAGATATTGCTGAGGTTGATGAAGTAAATAGCAGCTTCCATTATGGTTTATTATTACTTGTGATCCCGTTCTTCTTTATGTTTAGAGCAGGTAGGAAATTAGCAGGATTACCGACCACTAATATATACATTACACTAGCGGTATGTAGCGGTTCTTATACAATTATGATGATTGTAATGAACATAATTTCTAAGTTCCAAATTGATGTGTCTGGAAAGGTAATGAATGTATTCGGAGCGAGTGGTACTGTATTATCTATGCAAAATTCATTTGTATATTTAACTTTGTTTAGTTTTATTGTGACATATGTAGCGGCATTGGCCGGAATGAAATTAGCGAAAAAGTAGGGGGAGAGTATATTGAAGTTTTGTGGAACATGCAATAAACAAGTCGCAGATCAATTGAACTTTTGTCCTGATTGCGGAAGCAAAGTAGAAGAAATCGCTGATCAAACAGCTTCTTCTCATTCAGAAATGCGGAGTGAAACAAAGCCAGTGAAAAGTAAGAAAAACATGTTTTTACTTATAGGTTTTGTCATTGTTTTTGCTATTTTGTTTGGCGCATATAAATTCGGTGCAAGCAAGTTTTCGAAGGAAAAGCAAGTAAATGCAATGATCGAAGCATTCCAAAATAAAGATGTTAATGCAATCGATGAGATTTTGAAAGTAGACGATCCAACCTTAAAGGTTAAGACAGAAGATATTAAGGCGTATATCCGTTATTTAAAAGAAAATCCTTCTTATAATAAAGAACTGTTATCATATTTGCAAAGAGAGACAGTAGATCAAAAGTTAGCAAGTGATAAAGCATCTTTTAAAGATGGGAAAATTATAGAAGACGGGAAAGAGTGGTTCTTATATCCGAAGTATAAGTTCAGCATGAAATCGTATTACATGAATGTTAGCACAACTGCAAAGAATGCTGAAATATATGTGAATGATAAAAAAGAAACAGAGCTTTCTAGTGATAAAACTTCGAAAGAATTAGGTCCATACTTCCCGGGTACTTATGTTGTAAAGGCAAAGGCGAAGACAGAACTTGCTGAATTAGAGACAGAAAAAGAAGTGGATTTAGCAGATGAAAAGAATGGGACAGTAGAAGTGAATTTATCACTTGAAGGAAATTATGTAACCATTTCATCTGATGAAAATGATGCAACTGTATTTGTTAATGGCAAGAAACGCGGGAAGTTAAATTACGGAAGTTATAAACTTGGTCCTGTACCGACGGATGAAACGGTAGAAGTACATTTAGAGAAAAACGCTGAATTTGGTGTGATGAAATCTGAAAGTATTAAAGTTGGAGATCAAAGTACATATTACTTAAAGTTCCCAAAAGAAGCTTCTAGTTCAGCGGTTGGAGATTTTGTACAAAATCATATTTATAATAACGTACGTGCAATTGCATTAAACGATTTTAGTTTAATTGAAAATGATTATGATAAGAGCGGGAAATCGTATAAGGAAGACCGTGATTACTTACAATATCTACAGAAAAAAGGAATTACAGAAGATTTATTGACAATGAATATTCGCAATGTAGAACGTCAAAGTGCGACGAAATATAAAGTAACGACATATGAAGAATATCATATTCGTTATGGTGATGGCTCTGTGAAATTCAAGAGTTTTAATAATGATCATATCGTTACTGTTAATGGAAATGGAAAGCTGTTGTACCATTCTCTTGGAGCAAATAATACGCTGAAATCAGAGGAAATATCGGGTCCGACTCGTTAACAAAAAAGAGAGGATGTTCAATTTTGAACAGTCTCTTTTTTGTAGCGCCGATATTGTCAATCTTTGTCGGTAAATCGATATTTCATGTCGAACCGTTGATATATTGTAAGTTATGATAGATATAATTTCCTTTACTAATGTCCAACAAGGAAAACTAGAAAAGGATGTCACCTAGTTGAACTTTTTTGCTAGGTGACATCCTTTTTTGATTAGAAGCGCGCTTCCTTTAATACCTCTTGTACATATGGATCGTTTAATATTTGTTCTATGAGCGGTAGCATTCCTTGCTCGAATGGAATATCAATAGGGAATGGCTTTTGAGAGCCTAGTTTTATTCCGTATTGTACGAGTTTGTAATGTGTATTTTCTTCATGGCCAAGTACAATTAATTTATAGCGATTGTCATCGTTTGCTAGTGAGAAGTCAACTGCGATTGCATCATATGTTACATCATCTTTATATATGTACGGTTTTGGTGTACCGACCCAGTCTACTTTTGCTTGTATATTCATTGGTATAACCTCCTTATATGTATTATAAAAAAATAAAAGCCAGCTCTCAACAAAGAGAACCGGCTTTAGCAGTCATTGGTTATTTTAAAATTTTCACTTTAACAGTTTTGCGTCCCCATTTGTTAGCAGCGCTATCTGATCCAAGTAGAATGTCGATACGGTTACCTTTAATTGCACCGCCAGTATCACCAGCGATTGCTTCTCCATAACCTTCTACCCATACTTTAGATCCTAACGGGATTACTTTCGGGTCAACAGCGATCATTTTCATGTTTGGGTTCGCTGTTAGGTCATGACCCATTGCAGTTAATACACGGCCGCCGTATGTGCCACCGTTTTCGCTCGGATGAGCTGTATATGCTGTAGCTACAACAGTTAACTCACGACCATTAGAAGGTTCGCTAGTTTCAGCAGCTTTCACAGCAGGCTTAGCAGCTGTTTTTACTGGTGCAGGTACTTGAGCCTTAGCTGGTGCTGCAGCTTTAGCAGGAGCAGGCGTTTCTTGTTTCTCGATAACAGGTGCTGTACCTGTTAAGAAAGGAACATGAACATAAGCCGTTTTCCCGTTATATTCAAATTGTAACCACTCATTTTGTACTTGGTTCGTTGTTTCGATCATATCGTCTTTCTTAAGCGTTCCAAGAATTTCTGAGTTTGTGTTCGCTTCAGCACGTACATTTAATACGTTAGCTGTTACATAGTAAGAGTTCTTTGTAAACTCTGTACTTACGAATGCGTCTTTACCATCTAATTTGATTTGTGACCATCCGTTTTCTGTATTTAGAACATCTAATTTATGACCATTCTGTAATTTACCGACAACTTTTGATTCAGTAGTAGGGTTTTCTCGTACGTTTAGTACGTCTGTTTTTACAACAGTTTCTGCGTTAGCAGATGCGGTGAAAATCCCAAGACCAAAAACTGCTGCTGTTGCTATTCCAATTAATTTTTTCATGATAGCCTCCATTGCGTTTGTTTTCGTGTCCTCATTATAGCAACAGATTTTTTCGGATTTTGGGAAAACACACAATTACAAACCATTCGTAATAAGTCGTTAACAATTTGTAATATAGCTAGAATTAGAGGAAAGCGTTTTTCATTCCATATAATTA
This sequence comes from Bacillus sp. NPDC060175, assembly GCF_042728695.1. Classification (NCBI taxonomy): domain Bacteria; kingdom Bacillati; phylum Bacillota; class Bacilli; order Caryophanales; family Bacillaceae; genus Bacillus; species Bacillus sp. NPDC060175. The sequence continues at coordinate 4,846 of NZ_JBHWYR010000002.1, read as the reverse complement.
GTAGGTTTCTAGTTATATTCAAAATATTTAATACAACATAATTTTTTCGGTGTAAATAAGAATGTTACAAGAGTATTACGTAATGATTACTAAACAGTTACATTCCTTGAGTATTTTACCGTTTTATGGGTAATATAGTTATATAAACATAAACATCTCGTTTGTGAAGTTATAAACACGCGCTATATACTAGCAAAAAAACCGCATAATTGTTACAAGAAGAAAGGGTTGTAAAGAATAAATCTGCCCTTTTTTAAAACTGTAACACATCCTTTTTTGGGAAAATCTCTTCCCATCCGCATTTTTCTCACACAATTTGACAGTAGTATTCCAATCTTGTAGCTCTTGCAGAGTGAAAAGGTTGTACGGAAGGTAAGGCTGTCCATAAGAACTCTAATTGGTGAAGGCAAACTTGAGAGAGCCGAAAGAAAATCACCACAAAAACTATGGTTTTCTATCCGATTTAACACATCGGAATTTATGATATTTACAAGAAATGAAACATACGAAGGGGGATTTGATGAGGAAACTGACGAAAACATTTATTGTCTCATTAACATTATGCATTGCATTTACACTTTGGGGGATTATTCCCGAATCTATTATTGGAAAAGGTAGCTTAGGAAATGTAACGACTGCAATTCAAGCTGCGTTAGTTAGTAAGTTTGGATGGTTCTATATTATTTCCGTTTCTATTTTCTTAGGAATTGCTATTTTCTTAATTGTTTCTAAGTACGGTTCGATTCGTTTAGGTAAAGATGATGATGAACCTGATTATAGTTATATGACATGGTTTGCTATGTTATTTAGTGCCGGTATGGGAATCGGTTTGGTTTTCTGGGGCGTTGCAGAACCGTTGAATCATTTATACACACCTCCGTTTGGAGAGGGTGCGACTGAAGAGAGTGCACGTCTTGCACTTCGTTTCTCATTTTTCCATTGGGGATTACATCCATGGGGATTATATGCACTTGTAGCATTATGTATTGCGTATTTTACATTTAGAAAAGGAAGAGCAAGTACAATTAGTGCGGCAGTGGGTCCACTATTTAAGGGCGGTGAACATGGCCGTATTGCCCATATGTTTGATGTTCTAGCTGTATTTGCGACAGTATTTGGTGTGGCGACATCATTAGGACTTGGGGCAAAGCAAATTGCGGGTGGTGTTAGTTATTTAACATCCATTCCCAACTCATTATCGACACAGTTAGTAATCATCGGAATTGTAACTGTTCTTTATATGTTATCTGCGCAAACAGGACTCGATAAAGGAATTAAATATTTAAGTAATGCGAATATTATTTTAGCGTTTGCACTTATGATAATTGTATTATTTGCAGGTCCAACAAACTTTATTATGAATTATTTCACTTCAACAATCGGATCATACATTCAAGAATTACCAAGTATGAGTTTCCGTTTAAGTCCATTAAATGAAGGCGGAAATCAATGGATTCAGTCATGGACAATTTTCTACTGGGCATGGTGGATTGCATGGTCACCATTCGTAGGTACGTTTATTGCTCGTGTGTCACGCGGGCGTACAATTCGTGAATTTGTTATTGGTGTGTTACTCGTACCAACAGTAATTGGTGCGCTTTGGTTCTCTGTTTTCGGAGGGACAGGTATTCATATGGAATTGTTCGACGGGGCGAATATATATGGCCAAATTAAAGAAACGGGCACAGAAATAGGATTGTTTGCTATGTTAGACCAGATGGGTAGTATGGGACCGACTTTATGTGTGTTAGCTATTTTACTTATTTCAACATTCTTTATTACATCGGCAGACTCCGCTACGTTTGTTCTAGCGATGTTAACGACACATGGTAGCTTAAACCCACCAAATCGTATTAAAATGGTTTGGGGTATTGTCCTAGCAGCGTTAGCTTCGATCTTATTGTATGTCGGTGGATTAGAGGCGCTACAAACAGCGTCGATTATTGCGGCATTCCCATTTGTATTTGTTATTTTCTTTATGATTGCAGCACTATTTAAAGAGTTGCAAAAAGAAGGGCGTATGAAACAACATAAATAATAGAAGGAAAGGGGCTGATTTTATGTCAGCTCCTTTTTAAATGCAAATATTAGGAAAAGTGTGGATAGCTGTAGTTTAAAAAGAAAAATCGATATGGTTCGACAATATCCGATATTTTACACATTATATTCATATTTTTGACAAAAATATGTCGGAAATGTGTTGTCACTTTTATGTATATGTGCTATATTATTTCCTGTAAGCGATTTCAAATAGTTTTAAATCGCATTCAAGGGGGACAACTAGAATAATGAAACGTTACGAAAGAAAGTGGAAGCATATTTGCTTGAAACGTGTGGCACATCGAAATGCCCAAGAAAGCACGGAACCGAAGACTGAAACTCGTAAAGAGCATCAAGAGAAGCAATTGGTTCTACAAAAATAGCAATCACTTTTTCGTATATAAATGAAGGTCGATCGTTCGTTGGGGGATGGACGTGAAATAACTTTCTGCTAAGGGGTATTGTCTGATATATAGTATTACGGTAAAAAATAAGCACAGAGCATACGGCGCTCTGTGCTTATTTTTTAATGAAATCTATTTTTCTTTTTTAAATCGTACTGTTTTATCCCAACCAATTACTTGTTTTTTGCTCTTTGCGCGTAAGTAAAGAATGAGACTGCGAATAAACAAATACGTAAAGAGCTGTGCGTACGTAAAGTACATAATGACGCTTATGAAAATGTTGGTCGGTGTAAAGGTTCGTTCGACGCTCTGGGCACTAAATAATTGAGAAACATATGTAATATATGCGACATACCACATAAATAGTAATGGAATGCTATATTGAATTTGGAATATGCCGAGCAGTCCAATTACAAACCAAACGTTTGAAATGATTAGGAATAGCCAAAATATGACATACACTAAAACTTGTTGTAAGGAATGGACGAGAAGTTTTCCTTTAAAGAAGCTTAACGAAGAAAACATTTTTTCTAAAATGTATAAGTTTCCTTGAAGCCAACGTGTACGCTGTTTAATAAGAATTTTTAAATGCTCAGGTTCTTGTTCCCATGTAATCGATTCTGGGACGATTGGTAAGAGATAGCCCTTTTGGGTAATTCTTAATGTTAATTCGGCATCCTCTGCGATTGCATAAGGGTCATAGCCGCCAAGTTCTTCTAATGCAGAACGACGAAGAAGCATGTTTGTTCCGGTTAGTGAACCTGTTTGGAATAATAGCCAGCGTCCAGATTGCATAAGGAGCTGAAAAATTTGAAATTCTAATGAAATCATTCGTGTAAGCCAATTTCTTTTTTCATTTACTGTACGAACGTGTCCAACTGCCCCAACGGCATCCTGGGTTGTTTCAGCATGTTCTACGAGCATTCGCAGTGCATGTGGTTCAGGTTGATTATCTGCATCATAAACACAGAAATATTCACCGTCCGAAATGCTAAGGCCGTAGTTTAATACACGCGATTTTCCTTTCGGCTCGCCAGGTGGTACACGAATGTGATGAATATGAGCATAAGCTTTGTCGAAATCATCGCCAATTTCAGGTGTTTCATCTTGAGAGTTATCGTTTAATAAATAAACGTTTAGTTTGCCTGGGTATTCAATCTTTGCCATTGCTTCTAATGTATCTTTAATAACAACCCCTTCATTATGAGCGGGTATTAAAATATCTACACTTGGATAATGTTCCAGCGTACGATCTTTTCGTTTACTATTTCGATGAATTAAGCCCGCAATTGTTAAGAAAGAGTAATAAACGAGTAAAGCAGAGAATAGAAAGGCGGTAAAAATCAATACATATTTAATTGAAAATGTGATGCTGATCCAGAAAACGAGTACGCAGAACAGAAGGAATAAAAGGAGTATAACGAGTGTCATCATAATAATGTCGGTCCTTTGTTTCCAATTTGCTCTCGTGAAATTTTCATGTCTTGGATTGCCTCATTAGCAAGCCATTGCTCCATTTTTGGCTTTAGGCGGTTCATTACAATATCAGCACCGGCTTCATTTGTGTTTTGTAGTAAAATAACCAGTGTATTGCTGTCGTATTCAGCAGCAAGGTCAAAGTCATTCCTTACCGTTTCAACTAATAATGAAGCTACACGATCCATGACACTTTCCTTCGTATATTTACTAAAGGAAGTGAAATCAAAGAAAATGATAATGCCTGTTTCATTACGACGATTCATCGCAGTTGTTAATAAAGCTTGTCGTCTTTCGAATTCTTGTCTTGTTAATAATTTTGATTCTCCAATGTATTGCTCAAGCACTCTCACTCGTTCAGTTAACTCTTTATTTTTAAGGATAACCTTTTTTAATAAATGGGTTGAAATATAAACAATGAAGAAGTTAGCTGCCATCAGGAAGTGGGTAATAATATATTCCCATTGATCTGATGTACTCCATAAGTGAAGCCATGCTTGATAAAATAAATAGAATACTGAAATGATTGTTCCCAGTATGAAGAAAATAAATGCTGTTTTATCAGCTAAAAATAGGAATAGTACATTTATGATGACATATATAATTGTAAAAATGAGCGCGTGCTCATATTTCGTCACATGTATAGTAGTAAAATAAAATAAAATTTGTAAAATCCACATAGAGAGGACTTTATAAGACTTATCTTTCACGAAACTTTCCTCCTTACAGATAATTCGTGCTGGATATTTGTAGTATGCACAATTATTAAGAAATGGACCATGTAGCTGGAAGTTTTTTGGGGCGAGATACATCAAGTAGTATCCTTCTTGTACAAGAAAAAATAAACAGACATACTAATTATTGTAACATATTGTCTATATATCTAGACATAAAGGAATTAATATATATAAAAATTATGTTTATAC